>NZ_JAHRXJ010000012.1 GCF_019104765.1 Synechococcus sp. HK05
CGGCATGCGCTTGCTGAAAATTCAGGTTCCCGGAAGCTGTAGCCGAGACCTGCATACTTGCGCCACGGCAGCATCCATACGGTCAGCCTGCGTTGCGCCGGGGTATGGCGCTGGAGGCAACTGCTTGAGCTGAAGGATCCCGTAGGCCTCAGAGCCGGTGATGCGGCGATTGCTCCATCGAGCACAGACCTCTTGGACCCGGGTACCACTCAGCCCGATCAACAGAGCCAGACTTCCTGCGAGCACGTGTCGTGAAACTGCAACACCACGATGGTGCAAAAGGCATGGTGGATTGTCAGCCGTTGACGCTGCTCCGTTCACTCCCGCTCCACCAGCGGAGCCCATTCAGCCTTGATGCCGATATCCGGCACACCCGATTCCTTATTGGTCTTATCCATCCACTGGGATCGAATGATCCGATACCCCTTGCGCACGCCGCGCAGTCCCGCCGGTGCCTGAGCCGCGGCACAGGATCGACCTCCATCGCGGCAGGGCGAAGGTTCGAGGCTGCAACCCGATGCCAGGAGCAGCAGCATCAGAAGGAGATGTCTCACCGGATCGGCGGCGCTGCGCTCAGTCCGGATTGAACCAGCTGTGCACCACACCATCACCTGTTGAACCGGGCGTCGTGACAACGGCCAACTGCTGATGACCGCGCCGGTAGTCGTACCGGCAAAAGCCCATGCCCGTTCCGGAGCAGGCGCTCAGGCTCGCCAGGTTGTTCCCGGCGCGTTCTCGCTCAAACAGCAGCGGCTCCTGCTCTGGCTGCGGTGACCACCCGGCAGCAAGCAAATGGGCATTCACCACGGTGATCGGTTCATTAACCGCCAACGCAGGAGCTTCGGCGGAGTCGCCACCAGATCGGACAGCTTGCGTGAGAGCTAGTGCGGCCACGGCTGCAGAGAGCCCGAACACAAGGCGCCCCCACCATCGCCTGGAGGCTGTTCCTGACGACATGGCCGCGTGCTCAACGCATCGACTGGATTCCAGCAACAACAGACGAAGGCGAGGGTTGAGGCCCGGGTTGTTTTCAGATTGGCTCGAGAGCATCGAGCAACGCCTGCAGTTCCGTCTGCGGATCTCGCTGCAACACCGCGATCACATCAGGGCTGGTGGCTTCGGCCTGAGCGATGGCAGCGCTGGAGTTTGACGGGAGCTGCCCGGCGAGCAGCCAGAGCTCGGCATGCAACACCTTGGTTTGATCCGGCATACGAAGGCGCCTCTGAATCAACCGTTAGCTCCATGCAGCAGGAGCAGCCCCACCACTCCTGCAAGGCGTTGGGGCAACCGTTGGGCTTCTGCGAAGCGGTTGAACTCCGGGCCGTTGTCCATCCACAGATGAGTGGGCAGTGGGTAGAGCTTGGGCAGCTCGCTCTTGCCTCAACGATGACGTAATCGCTCGCGCCGACGCGGGAGAGGGCGGCCCAGCTCCTCCTCCTGCCAGAGCTGTTGCACGCCGAGCTCAGGACGCTTCTCAGGCGGACGTGGTTCTCAGGTCAGGTCAGTGTTAAGAAGTGTCTGAGAATGTTGGCGGCACCCGGGTTATGTAGCCCAGCGAACGACAACCCTGCGCACTTGGGCTGATGATTCCCTTGTAGCAACCGCTACCAAGACGTTCACCCCGCATCCGCGGGGCGCAGTTCGATCCAGGCCATGGAACGGGGACCTGGACTTACCTGTGGATCACAACCATGACCCTCACCTATCGCGGCCAGAAGTACCAGCAGAACAAGCAAGCTGCTCCTCTGCAGCACCCTGTTCTTGCCTACCGCGGCGTTTCCTACAAGAAGTGATCACCCTGATCGAATGATCACAGAGCCCCGCCGAGGCGGGGCTTTTTCATGCCCGTGCTTGGACCCACTCCTGCAGCAGTTGTTGCGGATCCACGCCCTCGAGCAGTTCATTCGGCACAAGCACCAGCCCGCAGCATCGGCACCTGCGCGATGGCGTAGTCAGGGTCCATCGCACCGGCTGAATGCTGCAGCGCTCCAGATCGCAGAAGAACACAGAGAAGCCAGCCATCCAGATCCAAGGGGAAAGAGGGGCCCGCGCTGCGCGCTAGAGCGAATGAGGGGTGAGGCCCTCTGCCGGCTGGATAAAAAGCACGACTCCTTCATGGCCTAGGTGACGACCACAGTGCAAGATGAATTCAGGATTTCAGCACCGTTGGCCGGGTTGCAACCGTTGAGGTTTCGTGAATCAAGCAGAGAGCAAGCCATGCATGACAGATTCTTGGGATATACAAAGATTTCCAAAGCAAGTGATGAATATTTGTACTGCAGTAGCGATCCCTACACGGATGACGTCGTTAGCGGCCAATGCTTAAGTGCATGGATCGCTTGAGTTGGCAAGCGTGGCAATCCCCCAATCTTCAGTTCGTGATGCCATGACTACGCAGTATCAGAACCCTCTATTGGCGACAATGGTTCATCATGAGACACCCTATCGCGGGCAATGGACCATTGTGAAAGAAACCAGTCTCCAGTACGTTGCCAGACATGAAGTGGAGCAACCTCAGGGCCAACGCAAGCTCGTTGAACACATATCACTGAAGTCACTCGATGAGGCAGAAGCGTTCTCCATTTATCTATGCAGTCATGGCTGGAGCCGGCAGCGTCAGGCCTGATCGACGTGGGTAATCATCCAGTTCATCTCCTGTTCTCCTATGGGACGTTGCAACAAGAGCATGTGCAGATCAGCACCTTTGGCAGGCCCCTGAACGGTCGCGCAGATGGCATTATCGGCTACATCGTGACAAGCCTGAAAATTACGGATCCTGAAGTCATCCAGATCAGTGGCCAGGTGAATCACCCCATGATTCGAGCGACGGGTAATGTCCGTCATCGCGTTCCAGGGACTGTGTTCGAACTAACAGATGAGGACTTAAGCAAAGCTGACGCCTATGAGGTGGAAGCATACGTGCGCGTTCAAGCGCCTTTGGAATCGGGCGGCAGAGCCTGGGTCTACATCGAACGTGAAGACAAATAGGATCCACACGCAGACCGCGATCCCAACGCAGAGCTTAAATTAACTGGCACGCATTCCATGCCTAGGCAGGCTGGGATGAGTAGCGCACACCCAATGTTTCGACTGGAAGAATGTGTCAATGGACAATGGCATTTGGTAGGCCAGAACGTTTATCGAACCCGTTTGCGGGCCATGACAGCCGCTCGAACGCGCACAGCAAGGCACGGAACAAGCCATCGCGTGCTTGATTTGACCGAGCACGCCGTGGCCGACTACATCGACGCCGGCAGCGTCTCCAAGAGCCATTACCGCTATCTGCGCTGCGGAACACTTGGCGAGCTCGATCATGAGGCCACCGAGTCAACTGAGCAATGCAACTAACGCTGGAGGGGCGATCTGTCGTGCTACACGCACATGCCAGCTGGCAATCCGCTCAGCGGCCGACCGGATCAACACCACGGCGCTGGCGTCGGCCTTATGCGAGCGGAATATCCTGGTTAGCGACCCATACGCGCCGCCGCAAGTGTTGCTGCGGAGCAGATCAAGACGACAAAGAGAATTTCCATACCAGGCAAGACGATGAAACAACAAAGCTCGGCGGTCCATGGCGCAATGACGATGGCCGCCGGGACAATTCAATCGAAACCCAGTCATTCAGTGTCTGATGTCGCAATCACTACTGTGCAGTGGTGATCATTGATGCGCGCCGTTGAGTATCAATACCCAAAATCGGCCACATTGTCCACACTGAACTTACACACGTTATTCATGACCTTCAGAATTCAGTGATTGCTTTTGACCTATGGGATACATCGCTGTCGCAATGACCTGTTGGCTATCTGCCATCGCAGCCGAACGGCTGACGTCATATCCGACGAAGAACCAGAAAGACACAGATCCACTCGGAGGGTCCTCCCTCGCTGATCAGCGCTGCCTTTACTGGGATGCACTCAATCGCAACAGCTATTAGCTCTTCGCATTGCTGGCACACGGACAATCTTAACCGTTGAACTCAGAGAAAAGTATCGACAACTGCAATTACCACCTGAATCACAGCCTTCGATGGACGAATGGTTCTTCCGGATCATTCAATTACAATCACGCCACGCTCTGGCAGGATTCCAGCTGGTCGACGCCATGACACCTCCCCAAACGACGTCGATCCGAGTCCTGCTAGTTGATCTTGAAGAACCGATCCATGAGGAACTACCAACCCGACTCATCAAGCTTGGGTACAGTGTTCTCATCACGAATCGCCTTGCCGACGCATTGCGATTGCTAAGACTGACCGAACCAGATCTGATCATCCTCGATGGCCAGCAATGGCTATGTCATCTGATGGCATTGCGGCAGCATTCCAATAAACCCCTCATTCTCCTGAAATCAAACCATGATCTCGCGGAACGAGTAACAGCACTCCAGCTGGGATCTGATGACGTTCTGATCAAGCCTTTCAGCGTAAGGGAGCTGGAAGCACGGATCCGAGCTGTGCTCAGGCGGATCCCCAGTAGAGCAAAAGGGGCTGCCCCCCCAGCGGAACAGCCGCTGCCGCATTCACTCATTCTTGGAGAGTTACATCTCGATCTTGAGCGTCGCCAGGCCTGGCGGGGGCAGCAACGGATCAGACTGACTGGACTGGAGTGCAAACTGCTCGAAGCGCTCATCTGCAGGGCAGGGGAAACGCTCAGCCGCAGGGAGCTTGTGCAACTCGTGTGGGGGTTTGACTCAGAATTTGTATCAGTTCGCAGACTTGTAGATTCTGCGGTATCACGCCTGAGAGCCAAGCTTGAGGTTGATCCAGACAACCCTGAGTTAATACTCACCATCCGCGGCGTGGGCTACATGTTTCGACGGTTACAGCGTCAGCCGGAGGGCGGCCCGCAAGCTGGAGACGATGATGTCATCGACCTCGATGCCTGGCGAGCACGTCAATGGGGCCTTCCACCTCCATAGGTTGCTGTCGCAGGCGAGCAGGAAATCGACACATGGGCTACCGATCGCACCGAAAATCCAGAATTTTCGTGTGATTCTGAGCTGATGGAACGCACAGACCTATTGATCGCGGTTTTTGCTTTTGGGGCGGCCGTGTCGACCCTGCTGGCTTGGATGTTTGCATCCCTGCGGCAGTCACCTTAATAGCAGTGATCCACGCTCGGATAGCGTTGTCCGCCGACTCGCAGAGACCAGCGCCATCACTCGCATGCACGAAGGATCAACAATTCTGTAATGGCGTCCATCAGAGCAAGACCTCAGTTGAGCTTCCTGATAGGCCCAGTACTCCTGTGTGGCATGGCCGATGGGTTTCCATCCATCGGGATAAAGGCTTTCGATGACGAACATGGCAATGGCCTGATCTCATCCCATCGAAAAGGTGATCAGAGATCTGTCACAGAAGTACTAGGTTTCTTTTGGGATCGACCCAGCTATGACATTAATGAAGGTAGTGATGGCAACAGAATCCAGCTTATGTCCATGGTTCAAGACCATAATGCGGACGTCTGGTCACCCTGCTGTTGATTGGACAGCAAAACCCCAGCTCTGCCGCAAAGGCTGTTTCCAACACCGCTCCACTTTGTGCGGCGACGACTCGATAGTCGTGACCCGATCGCCTGCAGTTCCGCCTGGCTGTTCGCCGAGCATTCCAGATGGAATGACGCACAACAGTGTCCACCCACAGACCTGTGAACACGTCGCGACGTTGGATGATGATCATGGCTTAAGCATGGGTTTGATTCAGTCAGATTCACACCAAACCACCCATTAAGCTCCAAAAGGACTGATCAGCTTTGGGATCAGCCAACCAGGCGACAAACAAGTGCCTGCACCCAGACAAACTGTTTTCATTGCGACACTGCAGGTGCTATCAGCCATCGAGCTTCTCCACATCCACCCGGAACAAGCTGAAAAGCGCAGAGCAGAAGTGCTAGCAGCTGGTAGGTGCGCCACTCTCCATGACCGCTGCGCAGCTCAACGCCGATCCGTCTTCTTTGAGTGCTGAACCCAGCGAGCTGACTGCAGCCTCGAAGCAGCACGACATCACTGATTGGCATGACTGATTCACACCGGTCGCTGTAGGGGTACGCAAGCTGTATTCCTCCAGCACGGTTAGGTCAGCTCGTTCGACCGGGGCACCGAACGACTCAACAGCTCATATTTGTGATGATTGCTACGAATACCGCGATTACCCCCAGACGGGGTCTTGCGCTGTGCCTTTGCGATGCAGTCGGATAGAGACTGCCATGAGAAGGCATAGATGACCACACCCACCTATACGAGCCCCTTGACGATTGACGAACTGGAGGCCAGCTACCCCACGTATTGCAAGGCGCTGCGCATCCTGGTCCGTGACGGCGTGAGCGAAAACAAAGCCAGGCGAACGGTCTGCTGGAGTCGGCTCGCCACACTGCATGGGTGCCTACCGCGGCGATACCGAGATCCCCAACAGCTCTTCTTTCTCCTGAGACGTGAGCAGATCGCCAGCCTGAGCCGCTCCGAGCACTGACCACCGTGGGCCAGACGAATTTGCCTATTCGGCAGCGTTTGCCTCGATCTGAACTGATCCTGAGGACTGTGCCTGGCGACCTGGAGCACCAGATCGAGCGCCTGCTTCCTAAACCAAAGGTGATGAGCTTTTGAAAGTTGGCTGAAGCTGCGGGAGCCAGACAGCAGCAAGACAACGAGCCGTCACCACAGCGATCGCGGCTTCAGATCGGCTCGAGAGCATCGAGCAGTGCCTGCAGTTCCGTCTGCGGATCACGCTGCAACACCGCGATGACATCAGGGCTGGTGGCTGCGGCCTGAGCGATGGCTGCGCCAATGGCACCAGGCAACTGATCCGCCAGTTGCAATCCCATCGCTGTGATCTCCCCGTCAACGGTGACCAAGGCCAGATTGCTCAGCCACTCCATGGCACCTCGGCAGACGGGGTCCTTGAACGCGATGCACCGCAGCAGTTCGCGGCACTCCGCTGCATACAGAAAGAGCCGCAGGGCGCGGTGCTCGGCCCGCTGTCGAGCGGTGGATGCGGAGGGCTCGATGCGCGCAGCGTTGCTCGGGGCGTTGGCCCGGGTTGATGACGGCTTGTCGCCCTGCTCCTGCAGAGCCACGTTCAGCCGCTGCTCCGCCGAGCGGCGCAATACCCCGTCAGGCAGCTGCTCAATCAGGGCCTGACCGGCCTGCTCCACCGCTTGGAGAGTCTCCAGTGATGGGGAAGCACTGCCTGAGGCCAGCGGAGCCAGAAGCCGGTCCAGTCGCCACTCCAACCAATGCTGGGCTGAGACGATCAGGCCCTCAACAGCAGTGGGACCCTGGCTGCGAATCAACCCGTCGGCGTCATGGCCCTCGGGCAACTGCACCACCGAGGCGCTCAACCCACCGTTCACCAGCTGCGGCTGCAACTGTTCAATCAGGCGTTGTGTAGCGGCCTGCCCCGCGCCATCGCCATCGAGAGCCATCAGCAGGTGCTTCATCCCCTGGCGCCTAAGCAGCTGCAGCTGTAACTCCGAAACGCTCGTGCCCAGGCAGGCCACCGCATGGGTGAACCCCGCCTGGTGGAGCTGGATCACATCCAGCGGACCTTCCGCCAACAGAGCGGTGCCCTCCTTACGGATGGTCTCGGCTGCCTGGTCCAAGCCGAACACCAGCCCGTTGCGCTGAAACAGCAGGTCTCCTGTGCTGTTGCGGTACTTGGGTTCCTGGCTGCCGGTGGCGCGACCGCAGAAGCCCACGGTCTGGCCTGAGGCGTCGTTGAGCGGAATCGTCAGACGGCCGCCCGCGTACCCCAGCTGCCAGGTGCGAGCGGTCTCGGTGCAGATGCCACGGGAGCGGAGGTAGTCAGCGCCAGCGCCACCCTGCTCCAGCTGTTGCAAAAGGGCCTGGTGGAACTGCTGGCGCTGCTCCGCGCGCTGAGCCATCAACTGACGGCGCTCGCGCCATTCCTGCTCAAAACGCGCCTGCGCCTCGGGGTCGCCTTCCACCACCGTCACCCCGTTGCGCCGGGCCAGCTCCAGCACGGCCTCCTGAAACGACAGGCCCTGCCTGTCCTGCAGCCAGCCGATGGCATCGGTGCCCTTGTCGCAGACAAAGCAATGCACCCGGTTACGCGTCGGGCTCACAGTCAGTGAGGGGCGGCGATCGTCGTGCCAGGGGCAGCGCGTCACAAAATCCCGACCACTCTTCTTGAGTTCGGCGGGCCCAAAGAGATCCGTGATCTGGGCCCGTTCACGCACGCTCTCCAACACCGCCGGCGTGAGCAGCCCAGCCGGGCGCCCCGAAGGGTGCCCACTGGGTGCACGCCGGCCAACTCCTGCAACCACCCGATGAGGGGCGGCTTTGCCGCTGCTGTTCATAGGCACTCCACTCCGGGGTAGAGGTCGCTGCCGATGAACAGGTGCCTGGCTTCATCCGCTTCCAGATAGCAGTGGGCCCGGTCCATGCGGATCGTGGTCTTGCTGCAGTCGTCTTCTCCGCTCATCTGGCCGTGGCGGAACTTGCCGTGGTGGATCTCGAGCACACCCGGCTTGGGCTTGCTGAATTCATCCAGCTTGGGCCGATCGATCAGCCACACCGCCGAGGCGTAGCGCTCCAGTTCTGAGGTGCCGGCGAGGTGGGAGACATCGGGGCCGGTGGGGTTGCCGTAGGCGCCGCGGTTCAGCTGCGCCACCACAAAAATGTCGAGTTCACAGCGGCCAGCCAGGGCCTTGATGGCCGTTGCCCTGGCGGCCAGTTCCGCGGTGGTGTTGCTGCCGTAACCGGGCGTGGGGCCCATGGCGTGGAAGTGATCGAGCACTACTGCAGCCAGTTCGGGGTGAGCGCTCTTGCAGTCCTCCACCAGCGCTGCCAGTTCCTCCACCGTGGCGGCGAAGTGCGATTGGTAGAGCACCCGGCCCATGCGTTGGCCGTTGGGGGCAATGCTTTCTGCGAACTGAGCAGAGAGCTGATCGAGATACTCGAAATCGCGGCCCTCGATCACCTCACCGCGGCCCTCCAGTTCATTGGCTGAGTAGCGGGGTGTGAACACCCCGCTGGCGCGGCGGCAGTAATTGGCCAGTAGCCGTGCACCGATGGCGCGGCGGCTCAATTCACAAGAGAGCACCAACACCGAGGCGCCATTGATGGCCAGGCCCATCGCCGCCGCAATACCCACGGTGGTTTTGCCCACACCGGACTTAGCCGCCAACACCCAGGTGCTGTCGCCCGTTCCAGGGAGAACGCCGCCACGCATGTCGATGTCCAGAGAAGGAATCCCTGTGGAGATCGGCTTGGGGCGTTGCTCTGCCGGGAGGGAAGCCAGCGCCAGACACTCGCGCCGGGCATCGGCCTCGCTGCAGACCTGGAAGCTCTGGCGGTAACGCCCCGCGGTGATCGAGGTGGCGTCATTGAGGAGCTGGCGGCAGCTCTCCAGCTCGTCATCGATGAGGTTGTCGATCTGCTCACGCGCCAGGAGCTTGCGCAGCCCTGGATAAAACAGCGCCCGTGCCTTGGCGCTCTGGAACAGCCGGCAAGCGATTTTGAAGTCCAGCTCGGGGTGAATCAGGCCGTCATCACCCCAGGCGATCACCTCCGAGAGGGCTTCTTCTATCTGCAGCAGCGAGCCGCGGAAACGGCCATCCAGGGCGCGTTGCCGCACGTCCTCCCGAATCGCGTAGGCATTGAGCACATCGATGTCACGCCGGCCGCGGAACAGCTCGTCGATCTCCAGTGCCAGGGCCCTGAGGCCCGGTTGGGTCCAGATCGAGCCCGGCACCATCTCGTCAAACCGCAGCCCAATGGCGCGGCGGAACAGGCCCCAGCGCTCGTGTTGATCGTCGGTTCCCACCAGGACGGCAGCCAGGAGGTTTTTCTCGTGCTCGGCGAGTGAGTGAGTCGCCGGCACCTCCGGCACCTCGGCCGCCATCAACCCAGCGGCGGTCTCGATAAAAATCCCCTGATCAATCATCCGCTGGATCAGCGCTGGATCGAAGCCGCCGGGGATGGTGGGCGTTTGATCCGGCTGATGGGAGTTGTTGTCAGCGGCGCCGGCAGAGGGTGTGGTGATGGAGTCAGTCATGGCCTGCTTTGCGAGGAACAAGGCGGGTGGGGTTGCTGTTGCGGAGCACTTGGCCTTTGGGGTCAGTGCTGTCTGGGGGGCTGGCTGAATTGCTCGGCGGCGCTGCCGGGAATGCCTTCTCCCTGGGCCTCAAGCAGCTCTGCCAACCGCTGCTTCTCGCAGCGATCGAGCTTGGCGGCCTCGATCCCCCGGCCATGCCAGTGATCGCGGTTCCAAAAGAGCAGCCGGTTGGCTTTGTCCAGATCGCTCTCCTGCATGCCCGGTGCAACCCCTTGGCCCACTCCTGGAGTGTTCCCACCGTTGCCGCCGTTGAGCCGCCCGGTGTAAGCGCCCCAGGCAAAAATGTGCCAGTGCTCCACACCACGCCCCTCAGACGCGCGATCCACCTGGAGCAAGGCACGGGCGCAATCCGCGCCGCTGCGCTCTTGCGGGTATTCGGTGCACCAGAACTCAGGCATCCCCCGCAGCGCCCGGATCAGCGCTTCCTCAAATGCCTGAGCGCCACCGGCGTGGCGGATCGCTTGCCGCAGGCGACTGGCCAACAGCGTGCCAGTGGGCTTGTAGGCGGGCCAGGTCTCGGGCTTGTGCTGGTTGTAGGTGGCGGCGAACTGGGCAATCAATGGGCTCTGCAGCGGCGCACGCTTGGGCTCAGCTGAGGGTTCCGACTGCGTCTTTGCGATCACTCGTGGCTGAACCACGGCGCAGGCTTGCGTCTCGGAAGTGCTCGGAATCTCTGCTGAGGTCACCAGCGACTGCAGAAGCTCCTGGGATGCGCAGTCCTGCTCATCAGGCCCGGAGGCTTCGATCTCCGTGGCGGCTGACATCAGCGTCACCGTGGTGCCTTTGGCATCGCTGCAGAAGCGCAGCCAACCGAGGGTTTGCAGATCATCCAGATCCGCTTTCAGCAACCGCGGTTGTACGAACCAGGCTGCTCCCAGATCTCTCAGAGTGACGCGCACATCACGGTTGCTGCGGCTGCGCCACTGCAGGTAGCCGTAGAGCTGAGCGACCCGCAACACCCGCCCTGGCCTGAGCGAACCCTGCCGCGCATTGCTCAGCCTTTGCAGGGCTGCATGGGTCTGACGGATCGCCTCATTGCGGATGCAGAAGAACTGCACGGTGTGATCAGGAGGACCAGCCCCTGACGAGCTGCGGGAGGCTACTGGCGGTGCTCGTGAGGTCCTGTCAACTCAGACCAACGCCCTGCTCAAGGCCGCTCATCTGCCTGATTCCTCCTTCCCCCCAAAGCCGGCTGTTGGCTTGCTTGTTTGTCTTTGTTTTTTGGATTGATTCTCTAAAACCTTTCAGAGATATAGATGTGCCGCACGGGGTGCATCACCCCTGAGGCACCGGGTGCAGCAGTGACTGAGGCACGGGATGCAGCACAGACCTCAATCAACAAAACCTGGCCGTGAGGCATGGGATGTAGCAGCTGAGGCATTGGGTGCCTCACGCGCGCCACCGCCATAACCCACATCGCACAAGCGGCGCAAGGGTGAAACCACGGGGAATGCTCCCGGCAGTTGCGCCCATTCCCATGCCTCCTCGTCATGCACCCGTTGCCTCCACCGTCCACACCTGGCTGAACACCAGCGCTGCCCATCGCCCCTTATGCGAGCGCACGGTGATGGAACTCTCCCGCCGGATTCAGCGCTGGCAACAACATCCCGATGGCCCGGCCCATGCACCCAAGCCCGTGCGCCGCAGTGCCCTACGGGCTCGTGAGCAGCTGGTGCGCCACAACCTCGGCCTGGTGGCCCACACCTGGAGCCGCCATCGCTGCAGCCTCCCCGCCCATGACGACACCACGGCCGATGCCCTGCAGGAAGCCGCACTGAATCTGGTGCGGGCAGCAGAGAAGTTCGATCCCACCAAGGGTTACCGCTTCTCCACCTACGCGACGTTCTGGGTGCGGCGCGGTCTTGCCGAGTTCGAGCAGCGGTTCAAGCGCGCCATTCGCTTCCCCGCAGAGAAGGCAGCGGTGGTGATCAAGGCGCTGCGGCTCAGCCAGGACCACCTGGCCAACACCGGAGATGAACCCACCCTGGAGTGGCTGGCCGCCCAACTCACGTTTGATGGCAAGCCGCTGCCTGCGGGGAAGTTGGCGGAGTTCATTCAGCAGTGGGATGCCACACGCACTGGTTCGCTGGAGGCCAGCGATGACGGCAGTGAGGAGAACGCCGGCAGCTCCCGTCTGGATCTGGCGTCACAGCGCCAGGCCGCCGAGCAGGAGCAGCTGGAGGCGGGCGATCCACATCACTCGGCCCTACCGCACTTAATGGCCTGCCTGGAGGAGCAGGAGCAGCAGATCATCCGAAACCGCTATCTCCGCCGTCCGCCCCTGAGCCCCTGCCAGCTGCGCAAAGCCATGGGCGGTATGGAGCCAGAGCGACTCAAGGAGTTGGAGGAGCAGGCCCTCACCAAACTCCGCACCGCCGCCGAGCAGCGCAAGAACGAGTTCGACGCCTAGTTCATCTCCAGGGGCCAGCCCCCAACACAACGCCCAGGGGCAACTACCTATGGGCGTTGGTTGTTCTGTGGTGCAAGTCGCGGTTGTGTTGCTACACCAGGGTGATCGACCTGGGGGTGATGCAACCCGAGGAGTTCCGCAGCCAGATCCACACGCTGCAGCAAGCGATTGAGACCCTGCTCGATGGCTGGACCCTGGTGGTCTGCTCCAACCACCAGCGGTTGCTTGACACCGCGGCCTTGCTGTTGCCAGCCCTGCAGTTCACCGCCTCTTCCACAGCGGAGTGTCTGGCACTTCCGTTACCCAGCGAGGGCAAGTTGCTGGTGATCTGCGATGACGACGGCGCTGATTGTGGGGCCGTGGAGTTGATCAGCCAGATGCGCGAGCGCCATGGCGCCGGGCGCTGCTGCTTCCTTCTTTGCCTGGACGCAGGCATCGCCGCCTCACGCCTGGTGCACCTCTGGCGCCTACGGCCCGATGGCCTCAGTTGCCGGGAACGCTGCGGGAGCGGGCGGCTCTTGCAGTGCGTGGCCGTGCTCCTACGCAACGGCCGCTACGAAGACCCCGCCCTCTCCGATCGTCTGCGGCAGTTGTTTGCCGATGTCACCCCCGCCAGCGAAGGTATCGGGCTGACCCTCAAAGAAGAGCGCATCGTGCGGATGGTGGCGGGCGGCCGAAGCAGCCGCGAGATCGGCTCACAACTGGTGATGCGGGCTGATTCGGTGCGCAAGGTGTTCTGCGAGCTGTACAAAAAAACAGGCGCCACTGGCCGGGGCGCCTTGATGATCTGGGGTCTGGAGCACGGGGTGCTCAAGCAGCAAGATCTCGCCTGCCAGCTGCGCCCACCACGGCGGAAAGCGCAGGCCGCCGCGGCAGGTGGCAGCAAGCGCCGGAGCCGAGCAACACATCGCTGAGCCGATCAGCGGCCAGAAGTGCATCGAGCTCAATGATCTGCACCGCCTCGCGCTGACGGGGAAGCCAACCGGCGAGCAGGCCGCGATCACCAAGGGGCAGCGGCTGGGGCAGCTCGAGCCGTTGGCCGAGGAACGGCAACCAGCGCTCGAGGCCATCGCTCTCGCGCCAGGGCTCAAAGCTGGCCACCTCCACCAGCTGCTTGAGTGTGGTTTCGCCATAGCTGAGGGAGGTGAGATACATCACGTCCTTGCGTTGCTCGGCCTCAAGCGGCAGGGGCATCCAGAAGCCGCGATCAGCGGCGTTCTCGAGGGCATCGCGGTGGTGGTGGGTGAGCAGAACCTTGGTGGTCATGGCAGCGAGGAATCACTGCACCGGTTCTGGCTTTGAGGCCCCGGTTGCCACCGCCCACAGCTGTGGGCTCACCTGACCCACAGCTGTGGGGTCAGCGCGTCACAGATGTGGGATGAGTGTGGGCATTCAGTTGGCGACATCAAGTCGCGATGGGGGATTTCACGGAACGGGGTGTGGCTCAAGCGGGCCATTCCCTCAGCCTTTCTTCCAGGGCGCAACCCCACAACACAGCCCCAACTCCACCGAAAGGGGCCCTGCTCCCCATCGGAACCCTTGGGGAGTTGCACGCGCTGAATGTCGTTGATCTCTCGGGGAGCCGCCTTTGGCGGCGTGTTGGCTCTGGTGGTGCAGGCGTGTGGGCCGACACCGCTCGGGGCAGTGGTGCGAGGGGCGTTTGTTGTGCCGGCTTATGCCACCAGATCAATGGCGGTCACTGGGATCCAGGGAACCGCCGGTAGCCTCCCGCACCTGCACAACCCTGCATGCCAAAACGCTGTCTGCGCCGGCCGATGACCAGCGCCCAGCGGGCGTTTGCCTGTGAACACCTGGGCCTTGCCCATCAACAGGCGCACCGCTTTGCCCGCCGCTGGTCGATGGCCGTTGATGACCTGCTCGGCCCGGCCTACGAGGGCCTGTGCAAAGGCGCCGTTGGCTTTGATCCAGCGCTGGGCCATCGCCCCTCCAGCTATCTCGTCCCGAAGGTCAAAGGCGAGTTGCTGCACTATCTGCGCGATACAGGTTTTTCGCTGCGCATCAGCCACCGCCTGCGGGAGCTGTGGATCAAAGCCCGCCGATATGTGGCCCAAGGCCTCAGCGATCAACAGATTGCGGCAGCGCTGGATGTACCGCTGGAGCGCTGGCTGGATTGCCGCCGTGCCTGCGGACAACGGCCCGTGCCGCTGCATGAACTCCAGCGCGATTGAGCACAGACGTTGATGTCCACGTCGGAACCCTTTGGGGTCCGCTCAGGTTTTTCAAGCACCACCAGTAGCCTCCCGCACCTGCATCTCTTTATGGGTTCAGCCAAACACCGCCAACAACCACCCCGTCATCTCCCCGGCCGGGGGCCAACACCGGCCATCAGCAATGATCAAGACCGCGAACTCCTGCAGTTCAACGTGCGTCTGGCCAAAGCCCGCCAGGCACAGGCCGACACCAACCGGATCGAACGCAAGGCCTTCCGCGAGCACGCCCGCGTGGAGAACGCCGTGGCTGCTTACTCCCGTGAGCTGTGCTCCTTGCTCGATGAGCGGGGGTTCACCCAGGGCGTGACGCTCTCCCGCATCCCGGAGGGCGGTGAGTCCGTGTTGATCGTGCAGCTCAGTGATCTGCACTTCAATGAGCGCGTTGAACTCCCCTCCAACCGCTACGACTTCACCGTGGCAGCTCAACGGTTGCGGAAGCTCGCCCAGCGGGTGAAGCAACTGGGGCAGAGCTACGGCGCCCGCAAGGTGGTGGTGGCCTGTCTGGGGGATTTCCTCAACAGTGATCGCCGCCTCGATGAACTGCTCAGCAACAGCACCAACCGCTCCAAAGCCACGCTTCTGGCGGCGGACATCCTGCGAGCGTTTCTGCTCGATCTGCGCGAGCAGTTTGAGGTTGAGGTGTACGGCATCACCGGCAATGAAAGCCGCGTGAACAAAGAGCTCGGCTGGAGTGATGAGCTGGCCACCGACAGCTACGACTTGATGATCTACGAGATCCTCAAGCGCGGTTTTGCCGGCACCGATGGCATCGCCTTCTGCGGCTTCCGGGCCAATGAACTGCTCTTTGAGGTGATGGGCCGAACGTTCCTGTGCCTGCACGGCCACCAGATCGGCGCGAACGTTCAGAAGTCCGTGCAGGAAATCGCCGGCAAGTACGCCGCCCAGGGGATCACGGTCGACTACACGCTGTTCGGCCACCTGCACGCCAGCGCCATCGGCGACTACCACGCCCGCAATGCCTCGCTGGTGGGCAGCAATGCGTACTCCGAGGCGGGCCTGAACTTCTGCAGCAAGGCCGCTCAGAACGTCCACATCGTGACCGGTGCGAAAGGCACGGGCGCCATTGATGGCATGAAGGTCGACCTGCAGGACGTGAGCGGAACCGAGCCCTATCCCTTTGCCGCCGAATGGGAGGCCTACTGCCCTAAGAGCGAACGCAAACTCCACACCCCTTCTGTCGTCTATCAGGTTGTTGTCTGATGTCTGTCTCCACTCCCGCCTGCGCCTGCAGCGCCACCAGCCAGGCCGCTGAGCTCCAAACCGCCCTGCTCCAGGCGATCACCGGCCTCACCCAACTGGTGAGTCAGCTGGCCAACCAGTTCCCAGCCACAAGCACCTCAGTCCAGGCCGCTGAGCCCTGGATGGAAGAAGCCCCCAGCCGGTGCAGCAGTAAGCCAGCCCCGTGCTGCCCGGTCAACCTCTCCCCCCTCTGGGATGAGCTCTCCGTCGTGGAACTCCGCTCCCTCCTGCGCAGCTACCCCATCGATCGCACTTCCCTGCCCGCCGCAATCGAACGCCTGCGCCGCTCCGAACTCATCGAAGCCCTCAACCAGATCCAAGCGCTCGGCGCCTAACCGCCAGGCACCGAGGGCGCCCTTGCGATTCAGATCCCACCCACTACACACACAACCCATACGCGTATGACCACAACCCTCTCCAACACAAACCCCACCGCCCTCGGCGAACCCACCCCCGGATCCCCGGAAGCGCTGCTGCTCCTGGCGAATGCCGGAGTTCTCCCAGCCAGCGCAGGTACAGAGGATCCGCGGTTCACCGCTGATGCCATCACCACCTGCGTCTCCCGCCTCCTTGAGGTGAAGCAACAGCAGGAGCTCCTCGCCAATGAGCTGAAGGAACTGAACGAACAGCTGCGCCTGGCTCACCTACGCGGTGATCTGCTCACCCTCCTGCCTTCCGGCAAAGACGGGAATGGTTATCAGATCACTCCAGACCTCGTGCTCAACCGCCGCCCTGGCCGCAAGCAGTGGAGCTATTCGATCGACTGCAAAGAGATCGAATGCCAACTCAAGGCGCGCCAGAGCTACGAGCAGCAGAGCGGCGTCGCCAGCTACAGCGTGGGTGCGGCGTTCTGGGAGGTGCGGGCCGGCAAAGGCTGACGCGCCACAACACGGATCACGCGATCAAGAGCCCTGGGTTACGGCCCGGGGCTTTTTGCTGTGAACCGTCGCCGCACCTCCTCGCCACAGCCAACCGTCGCTACGACAGAGGCAGCGGAAAACGTGTCATGGGGCTCCTCTACGAACTGATCGTCGACACAGAAGCCGGCACCAGCACCTTTCAGATCGAAGCCAACAGCAAAGAGGAGGCGCTGGAAAACGGCCAAGAGCTCTACCCCGGCTGCCGTTTGGCCTTGGTGAACCCCGAGCCGGGTGAGCAGAACGGCTGAGCCCAACTAGGCGCGCACACCAAAAACCCCCGGGCAGAGCCCGAGGGTCAAGGCGTAATCAACATTCCAATGGCAATGGTCGATCGAAGCTGCTGGCGTTGGCACCTGGGGCCGAACGTTCCAGGTGTGAGCGATTGGTTCTCCTGGGGCACCTGTGGCGGTGCATGCGGAGTGTCGACGGTTCAGACGTCCTTATCCAGTGTCCGAACTGACGACCTGCCCACGGTTGGGTGAAGACTGTTGGAGCAGGGGCCTGCAGTCAGCGGTGCTTCTACTGGTGCTGAGGCGGAGTGTCAGCCATCGGTGGCTCCTCCCTTGGTTGGTGCCTGCAGCATCGCCACTCCACAAGGGCTTGGGCAATCGGGATTTACACGCATTGCCTCGCGCGCCAAGGACGACGAGATTGGTTGGTTTGGCGCGGCCTCTCAGCGCAGAAACACCATCCGCGGAGGTTGTGGCGGCTGCCATTGCGGCGCACATGGTGTCCAACCCTCTGAGCAGCGTTGGCGCCACAGCTCCAGGGCTTGCTCACGGCTGAGCCGTTGACGCCGCTTGAGCAACGGCGCTTGCTGATCGGCGAGCCATTCCCCACTGGTGATCTCCAGCTCCTGCTGCCAGCGGTCCCAGATCACCGGCTTGAAGTGCAACACCCGCCGGCCGTCGCTCAGCCAGCCATCGGCCGGACAGGCCGGGACCTTGGTCTCTTGCTTGGCAACGTGCAACGCCTCAGCCTCAGCCCACCTCCGGTGCCCAGCCCCGTTGGAGGGCCATGTCATCGGTCCAGCCCTGGCAGCGGCGAATCAGGTGCTCGCCCTGGGCAATCAAGCCCTGGTGCAGCTGACAGGTGAGCACGGGGATACATTCCGGCCCAGCGTGATGGCGAAACCAGTGGCAGGTCATGCAGACCTTGCGGCTGCGGCTGGGGCGCAGCACCCCCTCATCGAGATAGGGCCAGGCCTCGCAGTCACCCTGCGCCACAGGCGCCACTGACTGGCCTGCCCTGGATCGAGACAGCGCCATCACACTCCTCCATGCGTACACCAGTACTAGCAGCGATGGGGCGATGTCGGAACCCTTCAGGGCCTCACGCGATTCCTTTTGCTCGCCTTCTTCCGTTTCTGTTTGCCCTTTCTGCCCTCCCTGCTGCCGATGGTCAGCTGGCTCAGACCCACTGCAGCCTCAGGGCCTTCCGCGGCCCTGACCTCTCGAACCACCGGGCTCCCTACCTACCAGCAGGACCACGCCCTGGCCGCCTTTGAGCAGGGCGACTGGCTGGCTGAACTGGAGCTACTCCAACTCGCCAATGCCCTGCAGCGCACCGCCATCAGCCGCGGCGGCTACGACGGCCGCTCCTTTGATCTGATGTTCGCCATTGCCGACGTGCTCGAGGCCGATCACGGCTGGAGCTTTGAGCAATCCGACGCCTGGCTCGAGCGCATGGGGCTCTGGGAGGAGGAGTTCTGATTCCGCAGAACGCCGCCGGTAGCCTCCCCTGCTGCCGGCTCTGGCCGCAGCGTTCTTTGCATCGCTGCCCATGAGCGACACCCTCTGGCTCACTACCGCCGAGCTCTGCGCTCACCTGGCGATCAGCCGTTCCACGCTGTTCGCCATCCGTCGCGCAGGGCTCCTGAAAGACGGGCGCCATCTGGTGGCCAAGAACCCCACGAGCGCCCGCTCCCACCTCCTGTGGCACCGGCAGCGTTGTGAGCTCGCCCTCGGGAGGATCAGCTGATGAGCTCCAAGAACAGCTCGAACGGCGATTGGCTCACGACCACGGAGCTCTGCCACTCCCTCGCCATCAGCCGCTCCAAGCTCTGCCGCTTGCAGCAGCGCAAGGTGTTCCGTCAGGGCATCCACTGGGTGCGTAAGAACCCTGCCGCTCCCCGCTCCGATCAGCTCTGGTCGCTGGCAGCCTGCCGCTCTCTGCTCCACAAGCCATAACCACAAGAAAGGGGGCTATCGGCCCCCTTTTTGATAGATCTGTGCAGAGCCTGAATCAAGCCGCTTGCTGATCCCCGAGCATCCGACGCGCCACCGACGCCTTGGTCTGCTCGCCGGTGATCTCACTTAAATACGTGCGGCGGTGCACCTCAGGGCTGTGGCCCATCACCGCCGCCACGTCCGCGTAGTTCCAGGTCGTTGTCTCCCGGGCGCGAATCGCATAGGCGTGGCGCAGGTCATAGGGCACGCAGCGCTCCTTGCGTTTCTGCGCTTTCTTCTTGCCCTGGGCCGGCACTGTGTCCACCCAGGCGTAGAGCTTGGTTTTCAGCTCAAATTCCGCCTTGGCATCAGAGCTGCGCAGCTTGT
Source organism: Synechococcus sp. HK05 (assembly GCF_019104765.1). NCBI lineage: Bacteria > Bacillati > Cyanobacteriota > Cyanophyceae > Synechococcales > Synechococcaceae > Synechococcus > Synechococcus sp. HK05. The sequence continues at coordinate 19,452 of NZ_JAHRXJ010000012.1, forward strand.
GGCAGCACACCGCACCCAGCCGTTCGTTGTTATCGCAGCGCTTCACTAGATCGCGTTCAGGATCAAACGGCTGGCCGTCTTCATTGACGAACTTGGGCACGTAGCGGCGGCGCAGTTCCTCGAGTCGTTGTTCTCCGTTCTCTCCACCCAGCTGATAGCGCTCAACCCACTCCGCCGGGAGCGGCAGGGCCACCCGGAAGCCCGTTTTGGTCACCTTGATATGGCGGGCGGCCACACCGATGCTCACCATCCCCTGCGCATCAGGAAGTTCGGCGATGTGCCACACCTCGTGGGGCCTGAGTCCGTAGGTGGCCACCATCGCGAACACCCAGCCCCAGAGCGGGTCTTCCTCCACCACCTGATCCAGCCACTCCTGAATCGCTGTAGTGCTCGGGATGCGGCGTCTGGATTCACCGGCAGCCACCAGGGCTCCCTTCTTGCGGTTCACCATTCCCTTGAGCTCCTCGCTGAGGCTCTCCGGTGCAATCGCTCCGTAGCCAGCGCGGCGCAATAGCGACACCACCTCGCGCTTCTGGCGGAAGCCCTGGCGGTGCGTTGCCATCGGGATCAGCGGTGCTGTTGGGTCCTCCAGCCGCGCCTTGAGGCTCTCGCTGCTGTGCAGAGCAAACCTCCGCACGTCTGCCTCAGTAGCCGCACGGTCCGCCGGCAGCAAGCAGAAATAGCCCTTGCCCTTGAACGGACCCACCAGGTTCATGTTCACCCCCTGGCCCCGTTGAAACGCCACTACCGCGGCGCAGATCTCAGGCCAGCAGGGGGCGTTCGAATCGGAGCTCACGAGGTCTTGTTGACCGTCGGGCAACACGGCGGGCTTCCCGCTGCGGGTGGCCTCGATCAACAGGTCCTGCAGGCTCTCGATCGCCTCAGGGTCTGCTGCGGCATAGCCCTTCACCGTGTGCTCGCGGGTCGTGCCGCCCTTGCCCAGCTGGTACACCGTGATCCAGGGGCTTCGCCGGTGCTCTCTCAGCCGGTAGCGGGCGCCGAAGGCGCGCAGCACCGCATTGCAGCGCTGCATGGGGCTCTGAATCGTGGCCATGGGAAACGCATCTCTGTCGTGAGTGTTCCCACTGATCAGGCTCCAGAACCCCCACTTCGTCTCACCTGATGAGACGAAGTGGATTCCTTGGGACAAGTCCCAAGGAAATGACACAACTACGGTTTTCGGCGAATCAACCCGGACTCATTTCGCCCGGAGTGGAGTGCCTTCAGAAGCCCTGAAACCCCTTGCGCCGCAGGGTCAAACCCTTGCAGTCCAAACGATCTCAAGAAATGGGTCGTCTGAGATTCGAACTCAGGACCAATCGGTTAAAAGCCGAGTGCTCTACCGCTGAGCTAACGACCCGCCCGGAGCTGGAGAACCAGGTTCGGGGGTGGCCCTTTCGGGCACCACGTGAACGTATCACCCGGAGGGTCCGCCCTCCAACCGCGCCGAGAATGGTGGGCCGAAGCTGCCTCGTGCCTGCCTGCCATGCCTGATCAGCCCTGGCCTCAGCCCACGGTGCATCCCGATGCGTGGGTGGCCGACTCGGCCGTGCTGATCGGCGATGTGCGCCTGGCCGCTGGGGCCAGCCTCTGGCCTACCGCCGTGGCCCGCGGCGACGTGTGCGCGATCACGATTGGCGAGGGCAGCAACGTGCAAGACGGGGCCGTGCTGCATGGCGACCCCGGCCAACCAGTCACGATCGGCGCCGACGTGACCATCGGCCATCGGGCCGTTGTGCATGGCGCCACCCTGGATGACGGCTGCCTGATCGGCATCGGCGCCATCGTGCTCAACGGCGTCACCGTGGGGGCTGGTGCATTGGTGGCAGCCGGATCGGTGGTGACCAAAAACGTGCCAGCCCGGGCTCTGGTGATGGGTGCACCGGCCCAGGTGAAGCGGGAACTGAGCGAGGAGCAGGCAGCGGAGCAGCGCGATCACGCCCGCCGCTACCGGCAACTGGCCATGGCCCATGCGGGCCGCTCCAGCGATCCCGGCTTTTCGGCGGCCTGAATTGCTGCGAATTCAGTCAACTGCCTGGTGCTGCGCTCGGGGGCCTTGGGATGGTCCGTAAGATCAGCACACGCTCCTACGTAACGCCCAGTCATGGACGCCCGGCTCCTGCTCGTTGTGACCCCGATCGCGCTGGCCGCTGGCTGGGCCGTGTTCAACATCGGCCGCGCTGCCGTGGGCCAGCTGCAAATGATGCTCAAGCGTGCCAACGGCTGATCGCCGACAACGCGTTCGCCGGCCTGTTCACCACCGGCGCACTGCAGAGCCCCCGCACTCGCGGGGGCTTTTGCATGATCAGCCCATCCAGCTGAAGCCGCCTCTCATTGGCCGAAGGCCACCTGGCAGGCCGCATTGAGCAATTGGGCTTCGTCGGCGTTCTGCGGGGGATAACCGTTGAGCGTGCCCGAGCGGCAATCGGCGCGGAAGGTGAGGGTGTTCGAGCCGTCGTCGGCCTGGAACGTCACCAGATCACCCGACACCTGAACAGAGCTGTAGTAGAGGGAGTAATCCGAGTCTGGCACCACGATGTAGGTGGTCTGGTTGCTCACGGCACTGTCCACCAGGCTGTCGATCACCGCGAAGGTGGCCAGGCTGCCCAGGCCCCAGGCAGCGGCCCGGCCCGGCCACCAGCCCCAGTTGTTCCAGGTGGAGCCGCCATACCAGCCGTAGCGCCAGGGACGATTCACGCTCCAGTTGGTGTTCACCCAGTTGGGGCGGTTGCGGTCCCAGGTGTTGATCGCTTGGCGTCGGGTGCGATTGCGGTCATTCACCCGATCGCTGCGATTGCTCTGGCGCAGATCGGTGCGATCGGTTCGGTTCCCCTGCCGCGTGTCAACGCGCCCACTGCGGTCCGCGGCTCTGGAGTCCAGGCGCAGGCTGCTGCGATTGCTACCGCCACTGAACGAGGCAAACCCGGTGCGGGCACCACTGCCACCGCGGGAGGCACCGCGACCACCACCGCCACGTCCGCCACCGCCGCGCCCGCCGCCCCCACGAGCGATCTCCACCGCCGCCGGGATCTCCACCGCGGCGAGCAGCTCCAGCGGCTGCAGCAACAACGCCAACCCCAAACCAAGGGCAACACCACGCATCCGAATCGTCATCGTCCAATGGCCTCCAACAGGCGACGGCAACCGTTGTCAAAGCAGGCGACATCCACCCGGCCGCCCTCACCGAAGGCCAGCCCCACGGTTTCGCGGCCCTCAAAGGCCGGCCCCTGCGCCTCCGCCTTCACATCCGCCAGGAAGGTGGGATTCACCACACAGAAGGCGCGGTTGTTGAAGCAGAGCTCGTTGGTGCTGAAGTTGATCCAGGCATTGCGCACGCTGGTCCAGGGGGCACCGGCCGACTTGCGCCCTTCAATGCGCACGTAGGGATCATCCAGGATCCGGTAGCTGATCGTGCGGGCCCCCAACTGATGGCGGTATTCCGTGGTTTCACCCACCTCCACCGCCTCCACCTGGCAGGGCTGCGGTTTGCCTTGACCGAGGCTGCAGGTGGTGTCGAGGCTGTAGAGGCGCTCCGTTTGCGCCTGCGCCGCACACCAGCCCAACCCGCTGCAGGCGAGCCCTGCACCCACCCACAAGAGCAACCATCGCTTCATCGCCACCCACGGGATCTGATTCCCGAAACCTGACCAGCGGCGAAGCCCGCGTCAAGTTGACGCGCATGCAGCCCATGGTCACGGTGAGCGCATCCGCACGCACACCTTGGCTGCCAAGGACACAATCAAAACCGTTGCCCGGAGCAACCGCCGCTTCAGCCGCGAACTGCGCCGCTGGAACAACTACCTCGCCGATGGCGACTGGCGGCCCAGCTACCACAGCATGAGCTACGTCGACAACGACGACATCATCAACGCCGGGGGTGACAACACCTTCCGCGACGCCCGTAACTACCGGCTCGACTTCGACGTTCTCACCAACGGGCAACTCAGCGCCACACGAACCTTCAACAAAGACGGCACCACCTACACCCAGGAGTACATCGGCATGGTGGACCCCTGGGCCAAGGAATTCCTGATGTGGAGCGTGGATGGCACCGATCAGATGCTAGGCACCATCACCCCGGAAGAGGACGCCTTCACGATCCTCTTGGCCGGGCCGGGTCACATCTGGGATCGGGTGTATGCCACGGTGAACTTCGTGGATGTGAGCTGAACAGGCGCGATGCAGGCCGGAACGAGCAACGGCAACCCTCCGGTGTTGGTGATCGGTGCTGGCCTGGCTGGCACGGAGGCCGCCTGGCAGATCGCCAGCGCGGGCGTGCCCGTGCGCCTGGTGGAGATGCGCCCGATCCGCCGCTCCCCGGCCCACCACAGCAGCGAATTCGCCGAGCTGGTGTGCAGCAACAGCTTCGGGGCGCTGAGCAGCGACCGCGCCGCTGGTCTGCTCCAAGAGGAACTGCGCCGCCTCGGCTCCTTGGTGATCCGCACCGCCGATGCGCACGCCGTGCCCGCCGGTGGCGCCCTGGCGGTAGACCGCGGCCGCTACAGCGCCGCCCTCACCGAAGCGCTGGAGCAGCACCCACTGGTGACGGTGGAGCGCCGCGAGCACACCGAACTGCCGGGCCTCGGCGAGATCGCCGTGCTCGCCACCGGCCCGCTCACCAGCGAACCGCTGGCCGAGCAGCTGCGCGCCTTCACCGGCCGGGCCGACTGCCACTTCTTTGATGCCGCCAGCCCGATCGTGGAGGGCGAGAGCATTGATCTGAGCGTGGCCTTCCGCGCCTCCCGCTACGACAAGGGCGACGCCGATTACATCAACTGCCCGATGGACAAGGAGCAGTTCCTCGCCTTTCGCGAGGCGCTGCTGGCCGCCGAGCAGGCCGAACTCAAGGATTTCGAGAAGGAGAACGCCACCTTCTTCGAGGGCTGCCTGCCGATCGAAGAACTCGCCCGCCGCGGTGAGGACACGATGCGCTACGGCCCGCTCAAGCCGATCGGCCTGTGGGACCCCCGCTGGGGTGATGTCAACGACCGCGACGTGCGCCGCGCCAAGCGCGCCTACGCCGTGGTGCAGCTGCGCCAGGAAGACAAGGACGGCCGCCTCTGGAACCTGGTGGGCTTCCAGACCAACCTCAAGTGGGGCGAGCAGAAACGGGTGCTGCGCATGATTCCGGGCCTGGAGAACGCCGAGTTCGTGCGCTTCGGGGTGATGCACCGCAACACCTTCTTGGAGGCACCGCAACTGCTCGATCCCACCCTGCAGTTCCGCCAACGCCCCTCGTTGCTGGCCGCTGGGCAGATCACCGGAACCGAGGGCTATGCGGCGGCGGTGGCCGGTGGCTGGTTGGCTGGCACCAACGCCGCCCGCCTGGCCCGCGGCCTTGAGCCGCTGCAGCTGCCCGCCACGTCGATGATCGGCGCTCTCACCCACTTCATCGCCGAAGCCCCGAGCGAGAAGTTCCAGCCGATGCCCCCCAACTTCGGCCTGCTACCCGAACTTCCCGAGCGCATCCGCGACAAGCGCCGCCGCTATGGGGCCTATCGCGACCGGGCCCTAGAGGATCTGGCGCCGTTCACGGCAAACCCAGTACGGCCCGAAGCGCTCGTTCCAGCCTGAGCAACGGTGCTAGCACCGAGATAACAGCAGAGGCTGCATGCCCACCGCCCCAGCCGGCGCCCGCCGGATCGAGCGCCGTTCGTTGCAGATCGGTGTAGCTGCGAGCCTGTTGATGGCGGCGATGGGCATCAGCGTCTACGCCCTCTCAGGCTCCGAGGCGCTCCTGCTCGACGGGCTCTATTCCGGTGTGATGGCGGCCTCGAGCTTCATTGCCGCCCGCATCGGCGCCAATGTGGTGCGCCCCCCGGATCGCGCCTACCCCTACGGCTACGACGGTCAGGAGGCGCTGTATGTGCTGTTCCGCTCGCTGGTGCTGATCGGCATCCTCAGCGTGGCGGTGGTGACGGCGGGCACCACGATCGTGAATCACCTGGCCGGCCACGCCGTGGCGGCGGTGCACCTGAAACCCGTGGCGGCCTACGCCGGCTTGATGGTGGTGCTCTGCCTCGCCCTGGCCTGGCGCCATGAGCACGACTGGCAGCGCAGCGGCCGCTGCAGTGAACTGCTGCGCACCGAAGCCCGGGCCGCCCGCATCGATGGCTTGATCAGCGGCGTGGCGGGCGCAGCCCTGCTGGGGGCACCGTTGCTGGAGCCCACCCCACTGCGGCCCCTGGTGCCCGTGGCGGATTCGGTGCTCGTGTTGTTGCTGGCGGTGGTGGTGCTGCCGGAGCCCCTGCAACAGTTTTGGCGTGCCCTGCTGCAGAGCGCCGGGGCTGCCTGTGAACCTGCGTTGATCGAGCGCACGCGGCTGGCGGTGCAGGAGCTGCTCAGCGGCATGTCGGCTTGGCTGCTCGATCTCACCGTGATGAAGGTGGGGCGCACCACCTTTGTGGTGGCCTATCTCAACCCCGCTATGCCGGTGGATGGTGCCTGGCTCGATCGGCTGCGGGAACGCATCGACCAGCGCTGCGCTGAACTGCTGGGCCCGGTGCGCACCGAGGTGATCCTCACGGGGCAGGCGCCGTTTTCCGCGTAACATGTAACAGACACCAGACCTCGGCGACCTCGATGGTTCAGCCACCGTCCCCCCCTGAAAACCGCGACCCAGGGCCGAGTAAGGCGCGGCTGCGCGTTGCCGCCCATCGCCAAAGGCTGCGCAACCAGGGCATGCGGCCGGTGCAGATCTGGATTCCCGACACGCGCTCAGAATTTTTTGCAGCAGCGGCTCATCAGCAGTCGCTTTCCGCCAGCCGCAGTGCGCTTGCCAATCAAGATCAAGCCTTCATCGACAGCGTGAACCAGCTGGACGAGCTGTGAAACGGGGCGAGATCTGGACGGTGGCAGGCGGCGGTGACGTGACCGGCAAGCCGAGACCGGCAGTGATCCTGCAGCACGACGCTTTCGACGGGACGGATTCCGTGACCATCTGCGCCTTCACCACTGATCCCACAGACCTGCCCTTGTTTCGAGTCCTGGTGCAACCGTCTCCCACCAACGGCCTCACGGCCGCCAGCCGATTGATGGTCGACAAGATCACCACGGTGTCGCGGCGGCGGCTTGGGCAGTGCATCGGCGTACTGCAACGCAGCGATCTGCAACGGCTCAATCAGAGCGCCATCGTGTTTCTGGGCCTGGCCGGCTCCTAGGGTCGCCCCATTCGAACAGCTCTCCCCGGTGACGACACCCCCTGCCCCCACCTGGGATGTGATCGTGATCGGCTCGGGCATCGGCGGCCTGGTCACCGCCTCGCAGTTGGCCGCCAAGGGCGCAAAAACGCTGGTGCTGGAGCGCTACCTGATCCCGGGGGGCTCGGGAGGGAGCTTTCGGCGCGAGGGCTACACCTTTGATGTGGGGGCCTCGATGATCTTCGGCTTCGGTGAGAAGGGCCATACCAACCTGCTAACCCGCGCCCTGGCTGATGTGGGCCAGCACTGCGACACGGTGCCCGATCCGGCCCAGCTCGAATACCACTTGCCCGGTGGTCTCAACGTGGCGGTGGACCGCGACTACGAGGCCTTCATCGCCCGGCTCTCTGCGCTGTTCCCCCACGAAGCCAAGGGAATCCGCGCGTTTTATGACACCTGCTGGCAGGTGTTCAACTGCCTCGATGCGATGCCACTGCTCTCGCTCGAGGATCCGGCCTATTTGGCCAAGGTGTTCTTCCGCGCACCCTGGGCTTGCCTCGGGCTGGCGCGCTGGCTGCCGTTCAACGTGGGCGATGTAGCCCGCAAGCACATCCGCGATGAACAGCTGCTCAAGCTGATCGACATGGAATGCTTCTGCTGGAGCGTGATGCCCGCCGATCTCACCCCGATGATCAATGCGGGGATGGTGTTCTCCGATCGCCATGCCGGCGGCATCAACTACCCCAAGGGAGGCGTTGGGGTGATCGCCGAGAAGCTGGTGGCCGGTTTGGAGAGCCATGGCGGCGCCATCCGCTACAGGGCTCGCGTCACAAAGGTGCTGATCGAGAACGGCCAGGCCGTGGGCGTGCGGCTGGCCGATGGCGAAGAGATCCGCGCCCGCCGCGTGGTGAGCAACGCCACCCGCTGGGACACGTTTGAAACCGAGCAGGAAAGCGCAGACGTGCAGCGCCCAAGAAACGCCGCCCTGGTGGACGCTGCCCACACCCCCAAGGCCGAAACCACCTGGCGCCGCCGCTACAAACCCTCGCCCTCCTTCCTCTCCTTGCACCTCGGCGTGGATGCAGCCGTGATCCCCGAAGGCTTCCACTGCCACCACCTGCTGCTCGAAGACTGGGCCGAGATGGAAAGCGAGCAGGGGGTGATCTTCGTGTCGATCCCCACGCTGCTCGATCCCTCCCTGGCACCGGAGGGCCGGCACATCGTGCACACCTTCACTCCCAGCGATATCCAGGCCTGGAAGGATCTCAGCCCCGCCGCCTACAAAACCAAGAAAGCAGCTGACGCAGCCAGCCTGGTGCAACGCCTTGAGGCGATTTTGCCGGGCCTAGGCAATGCAATTCACCATCAAGAGATCGGCACCCCCCGCACCCACCGCCGCTTCCTCGGCCGGATGGGCGGCAGCTACGGCCCGATCCCAGCCCTGCGGCTGCCGGGGCTCCTACCGATGCCCTTCAACCGCACCGGCCTGCAAAACCTTTACTGCGTGGGCGATTCCTGCTTCCCAGGCCAGGGCCTCAACGCCGTGGCCTTCAGCGGCTTCGCCTGCGCCCACCGCATTGGCGCTGATCTGGGGCTCAACCCCTGGGCGTTGCCGGCCTAAGCAGAGCAACACAAGTCCGGCTCGAGCGCTTCGAGCGGGAACACTTGTCTAGCTCAACCCCACATCCCTCCACAGGCGATTCCTCGAACTCGTAGCTGCTGAGCTCACCGCAATCGCTCAGCGGTGAGAGGCAGTCGACATCAGAACCAACGCCGTCTGCGGTTGAAGCACAGCGGGCAGTGCCCCGCCCGCCAACTCTGGGGGCCACAGAACGGCCCCGGTTGAAGAAGCCAGCGGTAACGGCAGCGTGCGGCTGCGGTTCACCACCAGCTCCACCGATGACGCGCCGCCCGCATCACGGCGCCATAGACGTAATCCCTGCTCTACATAGGGGCCTGGCAGCCGCTCAACCTTCAGCTCAGCACCACGCAGGGCCGGTTGCTCACGGCGCAGCTGAGCTAACGAAGCAATGAACCCCCGCAGATCCTGCGGCCAATCACCTGGATCCCCCCAGGGAAAGGCCTCCCGGCAGGCCGGCTCAGCCCCACCGCTCAATCCAGCTTCCGTGCCGTAGTACACGCACGGCACCCCAGGCAGGCAGAACAGCAACACCAGCGCCATCTTCAACGCATCCACATCGCCCTGGAGCATGTGCAGCGCCCGGGGCACATCGTGGCTATCGAGCAGATTGAGCTGGGCTTGATTCGCCTCCGGCCGGTACCAGCTGAGCGTTTCCAACAGCACCTCCCGATAGCGCTCTCCGCTGATGCAGCCGTATGGAATCGACTCGCGGGCATGGCCCTCCTGCAACCGTCCATCGGCCACCCAGCCCAACGTGCTCCAGGCGATGCGGTAGTTCATCACCCCATCGAAATGCGCACCGCCTAGCCACTCGCGCGCATCCCCCCAGATCTCTCCCACGATCCAGGCCTCGGGGTTCACAGCCCGCACCCGCCGCCTGAAATCCAGCCAGAACGGCGGCTCCACCTCATCAGGCACATCCAGCCGCCAGCCATCAATGCCGCGCTGTAGCCAGTGCTCACCCACTGCAAGTAAGTGCTCCTTTACCTGTGGGTTGGCGTGGTTGAACTTCGGCAGCGCCGGATCACACCACCAGCTGTGATAGCCGCAGGCCTCACCAGCGGCCGGATACGCCTTCAACGGCCAGCGCTCGGTGATGAACCAATCGGCATACGGCGAGGCGGCACCGTTCTCCAGCAGATGGTGAAACGCCCAGAAGCCACGGCCACAGTGGTTGAACACACCATCGAGAATCAGCCGCATCCCACGGCTCTTCAGCTCCACCACCAGGGCATCGAAGGCGGCATCACCACCCAGCAAGGGATCCACCTGGAAGTAGTCGTAAGCGTGATAGCGGTGATTCGCCGCGGAACTGAAGATGGGGTTGAGGTACAGGCAGGTGATGCCGAGCTCCTGCAGATGATCGAGCCCCTCGATCACGCCGTAAAGATCACCCCCTTGAAACCCCACCCCATCAGGCGATGTGCCCCAGGGCTGCAGGGCCAGCCCCTGTTGCGCAGGCACGCGGCCGCTGCGGCGGAAGCGATCCGGAAAGATCTGGCACACCACCACATCCGCCACCCAGGCGGGCGGATCAGCCAGGCCCCCGCGGACATCCGTACTCACACCAGCCCCATGCCTCTCCATAAGGTGGCTCAACTTGCCTCCAGAGCTCCATGGCCGCCCCCACACCTGGCGATGCCAACCTCAGCTCCGTTGAACTGGCGCGCTATCTCGAGCAGCGCGGCGAATTGGGCAAGCCCTGGATGCTGCAGCTGCTGCGCCTCACCAAGCTGAAGGAGGCACGGGCCTCCATGGATCCGCAGGATTACATGGAGAAGCTGCAGGAAGCCCACGCGGATCTGATGCGGCTGGGCGAGTTCTGGAAAGGCAGAGAGCACGAGGTGTTCAGTGGCCGCTACCAGCCCTCCGAGCTGATCGAACCCCTGCCCGGCTCGCCAGAGGATCGATGAGCCTCCAGCGCTACCCGATGGCACCGCTGATCCGCTTCACGCTGATCAGCCTCTATCTGGCGCTGGTGTTGCCCCTGCCGCTGCTCGCACCACCGGAGCTGGTGGTCTGGCTGTGGGCCGCTCTGCCCCTGGGGCTGGCGCTGATCCTGGCCTTGGTAAGCGAGCAGGTGGAACTCAGCGACACCGGCATCCGCGTGGGCCATCCTGCCTGGTGCTCCTGGCTGCTGCGCCGCGGGTGGCAACTGAACTGGGAGCAAATCACCGGCCTCACCCCCGTAACCACAAGCCAGGGCGGCCGCGTGTTTTACGTGCGCACAGCAGACGGATCGGCCTACCTGCTCCCCCAGCGGGTGCAAGCCTTCGAAGACTTCCTGAGCCGCTTCAGCCAGGCAAGTGGTCTGAGCACAAGCTCCATCGGCCGGATCAGCCCACCGTGGACGTATCAGCTCCTCGCTGTCTTGTGCGCTCTAGGCCTCGCAGCCGAAGCCTTGGTTGGGCTGATGACGCTGCAGCGCTGATCAAGGCAGCGCTGGTAGGGCAGCCCGGCTGGCGTCGGACGCGACTGACTCCGCCGGAATCGTATCCAAACTGAAGCGATACCCCTGCTGCCGCACCGTTTCGATCCCACCGCCCTCACCCAGGCCCGCCTGCTCGAGCTTGCGGCGCAAGGTGAGCACCTGCGTATCCACAGAGCGAGGCCCACCACTGAACGGTGGCCAGGCCATGCGCAGCAGCTCGCTGCGGTTGCGCACCACCCCGGGCGGCATCAACAACGCACAGAGCAGGGCAAATTCCCGGGGGCTCAGCTCCACGGGCTGATCCCTCAGCGTCACCTGACGCAGCAGCAGATGCACTTCCAACGGTCCTACGCACACCCGCTCCTGCAGGCCGCTGCGGCTGCGGCGCAGCAGCGAACGGCTACGGGCCGCGAGTTCCTCCAGGCCGAAGGGCTTGCGCAGCACCTCATCGGCGCCAGCATCGAGCAGCGACACCACAGGCTCGGAGCCCGAGCGCGCCGTGAGCACCATCACCGGGCAGCGCAGCTGGGCCGCCAGCTTCAAGGCTGTGGTTTCTTCGAGCAGCTCGGCGGCCACCAACAGGTCCGGGGTGAGCTCCTCGCAGAGCGCCACGGCTTCCGAGGCTGTTGCCACCGCCGCGGCCAGATAGCCGTCCTGGCGGAGGCGCTGGGCCAACACGGTGCGCAGGGTGGGGTGGGGATCCACCACCAACACGCGTTTCAGGGTTGGTTCGGCCCCAGGGGGTGTGGAGCCGGCAGCGGAGGAATCCACCTGGTTCTCCATGATTCTGCCTACGCTATCCCTGTTTTCCTGGCCAGAGTGGTATCAGGCGATGCCTTGCCAGCTGTCCCAACCGGTCCGCTCATGACCGCCCTGCAACACCCCGACGCGATCCGCCACTTCCAATCCCTCTGTGATGCCTGCCAGTCACTGGCGAGCCGCTATCACAGCCCGGCTGAGCTGCGCCTCTACGCCGACGGCTACCTGCACGCCCTGCGCAAAACGGCGGTGCTCGATGCCCTCACCCAGCGGCGCCTGGAGGAGCTGGTGGATCGCTGGATCATGGATCCCTCCAGCTTCATCGGCCCCGGCGATGACATGAGCACCTTGTACGAAACGGGCCGGAACTGATCCGGCCCCGCAGGCTCAGGCCAGGGCCACGGCCAGCTTTTCGCGCAGCTCGCCGGAGTTGTACATCTCGATCAGGATGTCGGAGCCGCCGATGAACTCGCCGTTCACGTACACCTGGGGAATGGTGGGCCAGTCAGAGAACTCCTTGATGCCCTGACGGATCTCCATATCGGAGAGCACGTCAAAGGTTTCGAAGGCCACCCCCAGGGAGTTGAGAATCTGTACCACGTTGTTGCTAAAGCCGCACTGGGGCATCAACTTGCTGCCCTTCATGAACACGAACACCGGGCTGCTGCCCACCAGTTGTTCGATGCGTTGCTGGGTGGAGGCGTCCATGGATCAGGCGGTGGGGGTGGAGGTCTGCAGGGCCAGGGCGTGAATGGCCTCGCTGGCCAGCTCGCTGCGCAGGGCGCCGTACACGAGCTGGTGCTGCTTCACGCGGCTCAGGCCGTCGAAAGCGGTGGAGACCACCGTCACCTGCAGGTGATCGCCGCCGCCGGTGAGGTCTTCCACCTCAACACGGGCATCGGGCAGCGCCTGGGTGATGGCAGCTCGCACCTGGTCGGGATGGACCATGAACTGGAGAGTCGCGAAGCGGGCTAGCGAGCGAATGTAGGCGCCGCCCTCACTGGGCTGCCGGGGTGGCGCTCACTGCGTTGTATGGGGTGGCCACAAAGCCCAGCTCCAGCAGGCTCTGATAAGCCTTCTGGCCCTGGGGGCTGGTGGGCGACATGCGCTGCACCACGCGCACCAGCAGGGGCACCGCCACCTGGGGCTGGTTCATGCGGCGCAGCAACGCTGCCAGGCGCAGCTCGATGTTGGCTTGCAGTTCGGTGGCTTCCCGGCCCTTCTGATCCATCTCGCGGGGGATGCGCGCATCGAGGCCGCGGAAGGCACCGGAGAGACCCCGGTAGGCGCTCACCAGATAACTGGCCGCTTCCAAGGCTTGGTCGTAATCGCTCTTGGCTTCATTGAGCTTGCCGGCGGCGGCAGCGGCGTCGCCCTGGGCCACCTTGGCCTGCACCGAAGCCAGATTGAGGCCGGAGCTGGCGGAGGCCAACACCTTCTCGGGCTCCTGCTGGGCCACAGCCGGCAGAGAGGGGGTCATCAACGCCAGGGCGCTGAGGGCAAGAGCGGCGATCGGCCGGCGCACGGCAACAAGTCAGACGTTGGAAAACTCTACGGGCGTTGCAAAGCCGCCCTCGGCGGCGCTGCGGCCCACCGCTTCGAGGGCCTGACGCTCCGCCGCGGCCATCGCCTCCGCCAGTTGCGCACTGAAGCGCCGCGCCGCCTCACGGCCGTGGCCTTCCACATGCAGCGGCGCCCCGAAGGCCAGCGCCGCCCGGTCCCCGAAGCGGGGAATCGCGCGGCCGTAGGCGATGCCAATCGGCAGCACCGGCACCCGCAAGCCATGGGCCGAGGCCAGCAATGCCAGGCGCGCCAGCCCCTGCATCAGCCGGATCGGGCCGGGTTCGCGCATGATCCGCCCCTCCGGAAACACGACCAGCTGCTGGCCGGCCTCGAGCAGATCCACGGCAAAGCGCAGGCTGGCGGTTTGCGGTTTGAGCTGATTCACCGGGAAGCAGCCCAGGCGATGCAAAAACCAGCCCTGCAGCCCCTTCATCTCATCGAGGGTCACCATGAAGCGGCAGTCGCGGCCGCTCACGCGCCTGCCGGCGGCGTAGGGGAGCATCAAGGCATCCCAGCGGGCCCGGTGGGTGGGGGCCATCAGCACCGGGCCGTGGTGGGGCAAATGCTCGGTGCCGAGCACCGTGAGCGAACGGAAAAAGCCCTTGAGGGCCACGTCTTGCGTGAGCAGCATCGCCAGGGGCGACAGCCAGGGGCTGATGCCGTTGCACAGGCTCTGCTCGCGCTTGCTCAGCTGACTCGATGCCGTGGCCACCGTTCTGCGGCCGGAACGGCCATCTCCAAAGGGTCAACGTAGTGGTGGTGGTGCTCTGGCGCAGCACCGGGCAGGCACTTCCCCCTGCGGCCGAATCCATAAGATCCGGGCAACCGCCTCCGATGCCATGGCCAGCCTTGGCGTGAACATCGATCACATCGCCAACGTGCGCCAGGCCCGCCGCACCGTGGAGCCCGATCCGGTGAGCTACGCGCTGCTGGCGGAACTGGGCGGCGCCGATGGCATCACCGTGCACCTGCGCGAAGACCGCCGCCACATCCAAGACCGCGACGTGGAGCTGCTGCGGCAGACCGTGCGCAGCCGCCTCAACCTCGAAATGGCCGCCACCGCCGAAATGGAGGCGATCGCCCTGCGCATCCGGCCCGACATGGTGACCCTGGTGCCGGAGAAGCGCGAAGAAGTCACCACCGAGGGCGGCCTGGATGTGGCCGGCCAGCTCGAACCGCTCAAAGGCCTGGTGGGCCGCCTGCAGGACGCCGGCATCGGCGTGAGCCTGTTCGTGGATGCCGAAACCACTCAGCTCGAGGCCTGCCGCGCCACCGGTGCCCGCTGGGTGGAGCTGCACACCGGCACCTACGCCGAAGCCACTTGGCAGCAGCAACCCCTGGAGCTGGCCCGTCTCACCGAGGGCACGTTCATCGCCCGCAGCCTCGGCCTGCGGGTGAATGCCGGCCATGGCCTCACGTATCAGAACGTGGAGCCGGTGGCGGCGATCGAGGGGATGGAGGAGCTCAACATCGGCCACACGATCGTGGCCCGCGCCCTGGCGGTGGGGCTGGAGGAGGCGGTGCGGCAGATGAAGGCGTTAGTTCAGAATCCCCGCCGGGAACCCCTGTTCGGCAGCACCAGTTCATGACCCAGTACCACTTCGTGGCCGCCAGCGAGACCTTCCTCACCGTGGAGGAGCCCCTCGATGAGGTGCTGCGCGAGCGGGTGCGCAACTACGGCGAACAGGGCAAGGAGATCGATTTCTGGCTGGTGAAGCGCCCCGCCTTCCTGAGCGCCCCCGAGCTCAAGGCGATTGCCGATCAGGTGCCCCAGCCCGCCGCGGCTGTGGTGTCCACCGACGCGAAGTTCATCGAGTTCATGAAGCTGCGCCTGGAGTTCGTGGCCAAGGGCAGCTTTGAAGCCCCCAGCGCCTCCATCCCCGACGCCCTGGCCAGCGCGGCCTGAGGCCTTGAAGCCTCAGAACAGCCCCAGAAACTTCTTGCGCGGTTGCGCGCCATCGGTCGCCGCCACAGGGCGGCCCTGATCGCCGTCCTGCTGGTAGCGGGGTTTGGCATCACCGATGGTGAGCAGCGCTTCTTTGTTCTTCCACCAGATCCAGTCGCGGATCGGTGGGGTGCGGGTCAGTTCGGCGCGGGTGAGGCCAAGACCGAGCTTGCGGGAGGCATCCAGCAGCACCTCCACCATCTGATCGCCATTGCTGCAGTTGGCCAGGGCTTCATTGGTGCGTTTGGCGCCATCGAGCGCTTTCACCAGGATCGAAACCCGTTGCCCCACCGAGAGCGTGCGCGGATCAACGGGCTGGCTATCCATCGGCGCTGGTGTGGTTGCGCGCAGGTTAACGGCGGTGCAGGGATGACAGATCCACCACCAACGAGCAAGACTGGATCCAACGCGCCGTCGGTATGACGTCCCCCCAGCGCCGCCCCCATCACTGGGTGATCGGTGACGTTCATGGCTGCGCCGATGCGCTGGAGCAGTTGCTCTTGAAGCTTCCTGCGGGAGATCGGCTGATCTTCTGCGGTGATGCGATCAACCGCGGCCCGGGCATCGCCGCCAGCATGGAGCGCATCTGGAGCCTGGTGGAATCAGGCCGTGCCGTGTGGCTGCGGGGCAACCACGAACAAGACCTGATCAACGGTCTGCAGAGCGGCAACTGGCAGGCCGAGCGCCGCCTCGCCGGCTGCGACACCTACCGCCAGCTGGGCGATAGCCGCTGCCGCCAATGGCTCGAGCGGCTGCAGCACCTGCCTCTGGCCTATTGGGGCGAAGGCTGGGTGGCCACCCATGCCGGCTTTGATCCGAGCACCTGGCAGCCCGACCTGCGGGTGCGTCTCGATTTCTGGCAGAACTACGACGGCCGCTTCGGTGATGTGGTGATCGGCCACACCCCCGGCCCCCATGTGCGCCGGCTGCACCACATCGTGATGGTCGACACCGGCGCCTGCTACGGCGGCGACCTCAGCGCCTACTGCCCTGAAACCCAGGCTGTGCTCTCGGTGCCCGGCCTGCGGGCCGAACAGGCCAGCCCCCTGCCGGGCTTCCGCGCCCGCTCCCCCGAGCCGGCCGCCGCCCTGGGCTGAGCCTTGCTCACGCTCTACCGCAGCAATCGCGCTGAACTGCTGGCCCAGGTGTTGGCCGCCCAGCTGCAGCTCGAGCCGCCCGGCCCGCTCGAGCAGGTGCAGGTGGTGGTGAACACCTGGCCCACCAGCCGCTGGCTGGGGGAGCAGATCGCCACGGGCCTCAGCGCCGGTATCGCCGCCAACCTGCGCTTCCCCTTTCCCACCAGCCAGCTGCGCCAACTGGTGGATCACTGGCTCGGCGGCACCCCCGCCACAGGCCCCGATCCCTGGCGCGCCCAAAACCTGGTGTGGCCCCTGCTCGAGCTGTTGCCAGAGCTGCTGGAGCACCCAGAAGCAGCCCCCCTGCAGCGCTGGCTGCAGCAGCGCCAAGGCCACAGCCAACTGCGCCAGCTGGATCGCCCCCTCTGGCAGCTGGCCCGCGCCATCGCCGATGCCATCGACGACTACGGCCTCTACCGCCCCGCCATGCTCGAGGCCTGGCTGCAGGGCCAGGCAGTGGATGGCCGCGGCCAAGCGCTGGGGCCGGCGCTGCTCTGGCAGCCGCTGTTGGTGCAGCGCCTGGCGGCAGCCCTGCCCGGGGAAGCCTTCGGCCTGCGGGCCCTGGCCCTGATCCGCCGGCTGCAGCAGGGCTGGCGGCCTGAATCCACCAGCCCCCAACCCCTGCGCCTGTTTGGCCTGAGCAGCCTGGCGCCGGTGCAGGTGGAGCTGCTCCAGGCGATCTCGGCCTGCCAGGCGGTGGAGCTCTACCTGCTCACCCCTTGCCGCGACCTGTGGCAGCGGCGCGACGCCGCCGGCAGCCGTGATCCGCTCAGCAGTGATTGGCTTCTGGAGGTGCCGGGCCTGGAGGCACGCTTCGGGCGGCTCGGGGCGGAATTTCAACAGCTGCTCGAAGGGAGCGGCGAGAACCAGCTGGGCCCATGGCGCGAAGGGGATCTGTTTTTTGCACCGGCGGCGGTGGCGATCGACCAGGGCCGCCCCCCCACGCTGCTGGAGCAACTGCAGGAACGGCTGGCCAGCGGCAGTGCCGATGGGGAAGCCGGCGCCACGCTCCAGGCCCACCCCGGCGACAGCTCCCTGGAGTTCCACGCCTGCCCGGGCCGGTTGCGCCAGCTGCAGGTGCTGCGCGATCGGTTGTTGCAGCTGCTGGCCGCCGATCCCAGCCTCGAACCACGCGACATCCTGGTGATGACCCCCCAGGTGGAGGCCTTCGCGCCGCTGGTGGGCGCCGTGTTCGGCGACAGCGGCGCTACCGGCGTGCCCCTGCCCTGGCGCCTCACCGACCGCAGCCAACAAAGCGAGGCGGGCATCAGCCAGGGCTTGCTCGAGTTGCTGCAACTCGGCGGGGAACGCTTCACCGCCTCGGCCCTGGAGCGCTTGCTCGCCTGCACGCCGCTGCTCAGGGCCCAGGGGCTTGAGGGGGATGACGCCGCGGCCATCAGCCGGGTGCTGCAGGAGGCCGGCTTCCGCTGGGGGCTCGACGCCCGCGATCGCGGTGGCGATGGCACCCACAGCCTCGAATGGGCCCTCGATCGCCTGGTGCTCGGCCTGGTGCTGCCCCAGCGGCCCGGCCTGGCCCCAGGCGCGTGCGCCCCTCTGGCGATGGAGGGCAGCCTCGAGCAACAGGAGCGCTGGATCGGCCTGCTGCGCGCCCTACTGGAGCAACTGCGCTGGCTGGCCACACCGCGCACACCGACGCAGTGGATCGAGGGGCTGCGGCCGCTGCTGCACACCCTGTTTGGCGATGGCGGCGAGCGGGCCTGGGAGCTGCAGAGCCTCCACGCGGTGCTGGCCGATTGGAAGACGGTGGCCAGCACCAGCGCCCTGGAGCTGGCGGCGCCGGTGGTGGCAGAGCTGCTCGGCGAACGGCTGAGCGAGGGCAGCGGCCGCTTCGGCCACCGCTCTGGCGCCCTCACCATCAGCGCCCTGGAGCCGATGCGCGCCATTCCCCACAAGGTGGTGGTGCTGATGGGCCTCGATGCCGGCGCCTTCCCCCGCCAGCGCCAGCGCCCCGGCTTCCACCTGCTCGAGCAACAGCGCCAGCTGGGCGACCCCAACAGCGGCGATCAAGACCGCTACGTGCTGCTCGAGAGCCTGCTCTCGGCGCGGCAGCACCTGGTGGTGAGCTGGAGCAACCGCGATGAACGCACCGGCGAAGCCCTGGAGGCCTCCACCCCGGTGCGGCAATGGCTGGAGTGGCTCAGCCGCGAGCTGCCGCAGCTGCCCCTGCGGGTGCACTGCGCCAACCCCCTGGAGCGCGCCAATTTCCTGGCGGCCGAACCCTGGCCGCCCGCCAGCTGCGACCGCCGCCTGCTGCAGGCCCGCCAACAGCTCGAGCAGGGCCGCACCGCAGCGCCCCAGCGGGGGCTGGCCTTCAGCGCCATGCCGCCGCCAGCGGCAGAGCCCCCCGCCACCGCCGAGCAGGCCTGGAGCGATCTGCGCGCCTGGGTGGAGCAGCCGCAACGCCGCTGGCTCGAGGGGCTGGGCCTGCGGCCCCGGGAGTTCGATCACCCCGTGCTCGATCGCGATGCCCTCGAACTGGGCGAACGGGAGCGGGCGGCGCTGCTGCGCCAACAGCTCGATCCCCTGCCTGAGGAGCTGCCCGACTGGCCGCACTTGGAGCGGGGCACGGGCCTGCTGCCCCCCCAGGCCGCCGGTGCCCTGGAGGTGGAGCAGCTGGAGCAGCGCTGGCTGGCCTTGCGCAGCTGCTTGGAGGGGCTCGGCGAGGCGCAGCAGCGCCCGGCCCATTGGCAGGGGCTCACGGGCGCGCTCACCTGGCGCGGCCGCCAGCTGGTGTTGGTGCATAGCGCTAAGCCGCGCACCCCGCAGCGCCTGGTGCTCTGGCTGGAGCTGCTGCTCGCCTGTGCAGCCGGCCAAGCCCCGAGCGGCGCCGCCCTGGTGGGCCGTGATGGCCACCGCTTCCGGGTGCTGGAGCGCCTCGAAGCCCTGCCTGCGGCGGAGGCAGCGCAGGAGCTCGAGCAACTGCGCCAGTGGCACCACACCCACCGCGAGCGCTGCTGGCCCCTTCCCCCCGACACCGGCTGGGCCTACGCCGCGGCCAGCGAGCAGCGCCGCTGGAGCGCAGCCCTGGGGGCCTGGGAAGGCAACGCCCTGCTGCGGGGTGAGCGGCAGGATCCGGTGCAGGCGGTGTGTTTCGGCGCCGATCTCCCCCTGGAGCAGCTGCTCACCCCCGAGCTTCAGGCCCTGGCGATGCAGCTGCATGGGCCCCTGTTGCAACGGCGCCAGGAGGAGAAGAAGCGATGAGCCTCCGCCGCTTCGATGCCAATGCCATGCCCCTGGGGGCGGGCATCCGCCTGCTGGAGGCCAGTGCGGGCACGGGCAAAACCTTCGCCCTGGCCCACCTGGTGTTGCGCCTGCTCAGTGAGGGCAGCGCGCCGCTGGCGGTGGAGCAACTGCTGGTGGTCACCTTCACCGATGCGGCGGCGGCGGAACTGCGCGATCGCATCGCCCGCCGCCTGCAGGAAGCCCTGCAATTGCTGGAGCCCGGCAGCACTGCTACCCCGGGCGATGGGCCGCTGGCGGCCTGGCTTGAGGCCCTCGGCCCCACTCCACCAGCGCTGCTGCGTGGTCGCCTGCTCCTGGCCCTCGAGCAGCTCGATCGCGCCGATATCACCACCATCCACGGCTTCTGCCGCCGCACGCTGCAGCGCCAAGCCCTCGAAGCCGGCCTGGGGCCCGCGGTGAGCCTCGAGAGCGAAGGCCGCGAACGCCGCGCCGAGCTGGTGCACGACTACTGGAGCCGCCAGGTGCTGCCCCTGCCGCCAGGGTTGTTGGCGGGCCTGCGCCAGAAGCAGGTGAGCCCCGAGCAGCTCACAGGGCTGCTGGGCAGCCTCGATGGCGATCCAGCCCTGGAGCTCGATCCGCTGCCGCCGCCCCTGGCGGCCGATGCCCCGCTGGCCCCCCAGCTGGAGGCCCTCTGGCCGCAGCGCTGGCAGCGCTTCCAGGAGGAGTGGCACGCGCGCAGTGAGCTGCTGGAAACGGATCTGGCCGCCGCGGCCAGCGAGCTCAACAGCCTGGGGCTGCCCTACAAACCCTTCCGGCTCAAGGCCAAACCCGACAAGCTCCAGCGGGTGCAGGCCTGGCTCGATGGCCTGCCAGGCACCCCGAGCTATCAGGAGGTGCTCAGCCAGAGCGATCTGCTCGGCTACTTCCACCCCGGCAGCTTCTGCAAGGTGGCGGCGGTGGCCCATGGCGAGGGGGTGTCGCTGCCGCAGCGGCCATTGCTCGAGGCGATCGCCGCGCTGGTGGATGGGCCGGCGGAGCTGGCGCTGCTGCACTTCGCCCATTGGGGCCGCGCCGAACTGCAGCGCCGGCGGGAGCGCAGCGGCCAGATGGGGTTCGGCCAGCTGCTCGAAGCCCTCGATCCGGGGCCCGAGGCCAACGCCGATTCGCCGTTGCTGGAGGCCGTAGCCCAGCGCTACCGCGCCGCCTTGATCGATGAATTCCAAGACACCGATCCGATCCAGTGGCGGATCCTGCAGCGCGCCTTCACCGGGCCCAGCTCCCGCCACCTGCTGGTGATGGTGGGCGATCCCAAGCAGGCGATCTACCGCTTCCGCGGCGGCGAACTGGCCACCTACCGCCAGGCCGCCGCCAGCGCGGGCGAGCGCTACGGCCTGATCGAAAATCGCCGCTCCAGCGCCGCCCTGGTGGAGAGGCTGAATGCGCTCATGCGGCCAGGGTTGGTGCGCTCCAACCTCGAGGTGCCCGCAGTGGAGGCCCAGGCCAACAAAGGCGAGCTGCTCCTCAGTCCGGAGGAAGCGCCGCTGCAGCTGTTGCCGGTGGAGCCATCCCAGCTCGAGAGCCGCGTCGCGGCCCTGTGCCAGGCCGTGCTCGAGCGGCGGCTGATCTTGCGCCAGGGCACCAGTGAACGGGTGTTGGCGCCCGGTGATCTCTGCCTGCTGGTGGGGCGCCACAGCCAGGCCGAAAGCCTGCGGGCCGCGTTGGAGCAGCGGCAACTGCCCAGCCGGCTGGTGAGCCGCGGCGACGTGTTTGAAACCGTGGGGGCCACGGCACTGCAGCGCCTGCTCGATGCCCTCGCCAGCCCCGGCGACCCCGGCCGCCAACGCCTGCTGGCGGCCTCGCCACTCCTGGGCTGGTCGGCCGAGGAGCTGCAGAGCCGCCCGCCGGAGCACTGGGATCAGCTGGCGGCGGATCTGAGCCAATGGGCGCAGCAGCTGCCGCGGCTCGGCCTCACCGGTGTGCTCGCTGAGCTGCTCGCCGCCGACGGCCTGGCGCAGCTGTCGCTGCGGGGCCGAGCGCTCGCGGATCTGCAGCAGGCGGCTGAATTGGTGCAGGAGCAGATGCACAGCCAGGGGCTGGGGGCGGTGGCGGCGGCCGATTGGCTGCGCAACCTGCGCCTGCAGGAGGAGCGCGATTCCCCCGATGCCCATCTCTGCCGCAGCGATGCCGCCCAATCCGCCATCGCCGTGGTGACCGTGCACCGCAGCAAAGGGCTCGAATACCCGGTGGTGATCTGCCCCTATCTCTGGAAGGCCCCAGCGCCGGCGAAGGCCGGTGGCCAACGGCTCGGGCGGCGCTGGCTACCGCCCGATGGCCCAGCGCCGCGGCTGGATCTCCACCTCAATCCCTATTGGGGGCCCGGCCGCGCCGCCGCCCGCCAAGACCACCAGGACCAGTTGCAGGAGGCGGAACGGCTCGCCTACGTGGCCTGCACCCGCGCCCAACACCTGCTGGTGCTCGCCTGGCCCGGCGCCGATCACGCCGAAGCCGGCAACCCGCTCAGCCCCTGGCTGGAGCAACCGGAGCCGGCCGATCTGCACCCGATCGATCCCGCCGAGCTACCGCCGCCGGAGCGGCCCTGGCAGCCCGATCCCGAGCAGGGCGAGCTGGAGCTGGGCCCCACCCCGAACCGCAGCCTCGATAGCCGCTGGGGCCGGGCCAGCTATTCCGCCTGGGCCCATGCCGGCGCCGCCCTACCCCCCCAAGCGCAAGACGAGGGCCGCGACAGCGACGCCCTGAGCCCCAGCGACGACAGCGATGGGGCCGCCACGCCGCCAGCTGCCAGCGCCCACTGGCCAGCCCTGGGCCCTCTCGCCCAGTTCCCCCGCGGCGCCGGTCCCGGCGATGCCCTGCACCGCATGCTCGAGCAACTCGATTTCGGCGCGCTGGCCTGCAACCCGGAAGCCAGTCGCCCCTTGCTGGTCCAGGAGCTGGAGCGCGCCGGCCTCGAGCCAGAGCTGATCGATCCGCTGCTGGCAGGGCTGGTGCAGCTGGTGCAAAGCCCCCTGGGCGGAGCCCTGGGGGCCTGCCGGCTGATGGATCTGACGAGCGGCAGCTGGCTGAGCGAACTCAACTTCGATCTCCCCCTCGCCCACGACAACCCGGCGCAGCTGGTGCGCAGCAGCGGCCTCGCGGCCGCCTTTGAGCAGCACCCGGGCGGCGCCTTCGGGGCTGACTACGGCCGCCAGCTGCGCAGCTTGCAGGTGGCCAGCCGCGGCTTCCTCACCGGGTCGATCGATCTGGTGTTCCAGTGGCAGGAGCGCTGGTGGGTGGCCGACTGGAAGAGCAACTGGCTGGGCCGCAAAGGCAGCCAGCGCCAAGTGCTGGCCTGCGGCCCGGCCGACTACAGCCAGGCCGCTATGGCGGAGCTAATGGCCCGCAGCCACTACCCCCTCCAGGCGCACCTCTATCTGGTGGCACTGCACCGCTACCTGAGCTGGCGGCTGCCGGGCTACGACCCCTCAGCCCATCTGGGTGGCTACGCCTACGTGTTCCTGCGGGGTGTGCCGGGGCCGATGGCCGATCCCGAAGCGGGCGTTCCCGGCGTGGTGGTGGACACCCCACCCCTGGAGCGTCTGATCGCCCTCGACGCCCTGCTGCGGGAGGGCCAGCCATGAGCAGCCTGGCCGCCGCCCTGCAGGACACCCTGCTGCGCCGCCTCCCCCCGGCAGCGGGGGTGGATCCGCGCCTGCTGCAACCGCTGATCGCCGCGTTGTTCGAGGCCCTGGAGCAGGGCGAGCTCGGCCTGGATCTACGCCACCACAGCGTGGAGGAGGCCGCCCTGGAGGCCCTGACCGCCAGCGGCTGGCTGAACGGACCCGAGGCGCTGTTGGTGCGCGATGGCCCCTGGCTGCGCTGGCGCCGCTGGCACGAGCAACTCCAGCACTGCTTAAGCGATCTGATCGCCCGCGCCAACACGCCCCTCAGCCAGGCCCCAAGCCCAAGCGCCCGTCAAGCCGCCCAAGCCGCCGCGGCCCAAGCCGGGCTCGACGCGCAACAACAGGCCGCCGTGGTGGCCCTGCTCGAGCGCCAGCTGGTGCTGCTGCTCGGGGGCCCGGGCACGGGCAAAACCTCCACGGTGGCGCGGATGCTTGAGGCCGCCCTGGCACGGGAGCCGCAGCTGCGGGTGCAACTGGCGGCCCCCACCGGCAAAGCCGCCGCCCGCCTGAGCGCAGCCCTCACCGGCGCGCAGCCGCTGCCCTGCTCCACCCTGCACCGGCTGCTCGAGGCCCGCGGCAGCAACCGCTTCGCCCGCAACGCACGCCATCCGCTGGAGCTCGATCTGCTGGTGGTGGATGAGCTCTCGATGGTGGATCTGCCGTTGATGGCCGCCCTGCTCGAGGCCCTGCCCGAGCGGGCGCGGGTGCTGCTGGTGGGCGATGCAGGGCAGTTGCCGCCGGTGGGCACCGGCGCGGTGCTCGAGGAGCTCTGTCGCCCCCACTGCCGCGAGCAGCTCGGCGGCGCGGTGGTTGAGCTCACCACCACTTACCGCAACAACGGCGCCATCGCCGAGCTGGCTGCTGCCCTGCGCCAGCTACAGCCGACTGCTACAGGTCCACTCGAGGCCCTGCGCCCGCAGCTCGAGCAGCTGCCCGCCGAGGCCAACCTCACCTGGCTGGAAGCCCCCCTGCCCCAACTACCGGCAGCGGTGCTCCAGCCCCTGAGAGAGCAGCAACAGCAGCTGCGCCAGCGGTGCCAAACGCTGCGTTGGCAGGGGGAGCAGCTGCACCCCAGCGATGGGGCGGCCCTGCTCGAGGCACTGGAGGAGCGCATCGCCTTGAGCCCGCTGCGGCAGGGGGCCTGGGGGGTGGAGGCCCTGCATCGGGCCCTGCTCGGTCCAGCGGCGGCAGCGCCGCTGGAGCGCTGGCCCCTCGGCACACCGGTGCTCAACCGGCTCAACCGCCCGGAACAGGAGCTCGCCAATGGCGACATTGGCGTGCTTGTGGAGCGCGACGGCCAGCGGCTGGTGTGGATGAGCAGCGGCCGGCTGCTCCATCCGGCCCGGCTGGCGGGGGCGGAGCCAGCCCTGGCCCTCACGGTGCACAAGGCCCAAGGCAGCCAATACGGCGAGGTGTTGCTGCTACTGCCCCCCAGCCGCCACAGCGATCCGCGACTGCTGTACACCGGGCTCACCCGGGCCCGGAGGCGGGTGCTGCTGGTCACACCGGCGTCACCCGCCTAGCGTCAGCGCCATGACCAACGTGGTGGCACGCCCCTGGGGCTGGTTTGAACCGCTGGGGGGCGGCGAGGGCTACCTGGTGAAACGCCTCTGCATCCGCGCCGGCCAGCGCATCAGCTTGCAGCGCCACCACCACCGCAGCGAGCACTGGGTGGTGGTGGCGGGCAGCGGCACCCTGCTCTGCGAGCAACACAGCGTGCAGGCGCAACCCGGCACCACCCTCTTGATCCCCTGCGGCGCGGTGCACCGCGCCAGCGCCGGCGAGCAGGATCTCCTGATCGTGGAAGTGCAGCGCGGTGAGCTGCTCAGCGAAGACGACATCGAACGCTTCGCCGATGACTACCAACGCCCCACAAGGAGCGCTTCAGGCCAAGTGTTAGATTGATTGAGAGACCCTTTGTGTAAGGGCAAGGCAGTTATTCGAAGCGATACCGCTTCATTACCAGGGTGTCTGCCGGCCTGTCGACGAAGGACATTTCAGGCCCAGCCATTCAGAACGTGACCCAGAACCTTTGCGAGAGCCTCGACAGCTCTGTGGATCAACGCGTCCAGGAAACATCCATCCAAACCCAATCCACCAATTCGGCTGAACCCAGCAGCCCTGAAGCCACCAACGCAGCCCAGGTGGCCGTTGATCTGAGCGCCCTCGATCTCGCCAGCAACGCCGCCGCCGAAGGCGAGGCCCCGCTGGAGCTCAGCACCACTGTGATCCCCGCCAAACCCACGGGGTTCGCCAGCTTCGGCTTCGCGCCTGAGCTGCTCGATGCCCTCACCGCCATCGGCTACGAGGAGCCCTCGCCGATTCAGAAGGCGGCCATCCCCGAGCTGCTGCTCGGCCGCGACCTGGTGGGCCAGGCCCAAACCGGCACCGGCAAAACGGCTGCCTTCGCCCTGCCGATGCTCGCGGCTCTCGACGGCCAGCAGCGCACCCCCCAGGTGCTGGTGCTCACCCCCACCCGCGAGCTGGCGATCCAGGTGGCCGACGCGTTCAAGAGCTATGCGGCCAACATGCCGCACCTGCGCGTGCTGCCCCTCTACGGCGGCTCCGATTTCCGCGATCAGATCGTGCGCCTCAAGCGCGGCGTGCAGATCGTGGTGGGCACCCCCGGCCGCGTGATGGATCACATGCGCCAGGGCACCCTCGATCTCTCAGGCCTGCGCAGCCTGGTGCTCGATGAAGCCGACGAGATGCTGCGCATGGGCTTCATCGACGACGTGGAGTGGGTGCTCGAGCAGCTGCCCAGCCAGCGCCAGGTGGTGCTCTTCTCCGCCACAATGCCGCCTGAGATCCGGCGCATCTCGCACAAATACCTCAACGATCCCGCTGAGGTCACGATCAAAACGAAGGGCGCCGATTCCAGTCGGATTCGCCAGCGCTTCATCACCGTCAACGGTCCTCAGAAGCTCGAAGCCCTCACCCGGGTGCTCGAGTCGGAAACCAAGGAGGGGGTGATCATCTTTGCCCGCACCAAGGCGATCACCGTCACCGTGGCGGAGGCCCTAGAGGCCAAGGGCTACGACGTGGCCGTGCTCAACGGCGATGTGGCCCAGAGCCAACGGGAACGCACAATCGAGCGCCTCAAAAACGGCACCGTGGATGTGCTGGTGGCCACCGATGTGGCCGCCCGCGGCCTCGATGTGGATCGCATCACCTTGGTGGTGAACTACGACATCCCCTTCGATTCCGAGGCCTACGTGCACCGGGTCGGACGCACGGGCCGCGCCGGCCGCAGCGGCGACGCGATTCTGTTCGTCACCCCGCGGGAGCGGCGCTTCCTCGGCGGCCTTGAGCGGGCGGTGGGCCGGCCGATCGAGCCGATGCAGATTCCCAGCAACGCCACCATCAACCAGAGCCGCTTGGATCGCCTGCGCCAGCGCCTCTGCGACGGCCTCACCACCGAAGGCCGTGAGGAAGAGCGCGCTCTCCTCTCGGAGATCGTGCAACGGGTGGCCCAGGAAAGCGGCGCCAGCCCGGAGCAACTCGCCCTCGCAGCCCTGCAGCTGGTGGTGGGTCCCCAGCCGCTGCTGGTGCAAGGCGATGAAAGCTGGATTCGCCAGGCCGGCGGGCGTGACGGCGGTCGCGATGGCGGGCGTGATGGTCGCCGCGATGGGCGCCGTGACGACCGGCCCGGCGCCAGCCGCCGCGGCCCCCGCGAACAGTCCGGCCCGCCGGAATCGGGCATGGAGCGCTTCCGCATCGAGGTGGGCTGGCGCGATCGCGTCAAGCCCGGGAACATCGTGGGCGCGATTGCCAATGAAGCCGGCCTCAACGGCCGCAGCATTGGCCGCATCCAGATCTTCGATGCCCACAGTCTGGTGGACCTGCCTCAAGGCATGCCCGAGGACGTGTTCCAGGGTCTGCGGCGCCTCAAGGTGATGAACCGCGAACTGCAGATCAGCCGCTCCCGCGACTGATCTGGTTTCAGCTAAAGCGGGGCTCAGGCACACAGGCCAGTGAGCCCCTCGGTGGACAACTCAGACGAGAGCAACGTCAGCTGCTCCACACTGAGCCGCTCCACCGCTACCACCAGGCTGGGCTGCACGCTCTCGCATTCGCTGGCCACCAGGCTCTGCAGGAGATCAAAGCGATCCTGGGGAGCCAGCTCACCGTCTTCGCTCCAGGCCAGACTCCAGGGCACGGGTGC
The DNA here is from genome assembly GCF_019104765.1 of Synechococcus sp. HK05. Lineage (NCBI taxonomy): Bacteria > Bacillati > Cyanobacteriota > Cyanophyceae > Synechococcales > Synechococcaceae > Synechococcus > Synechococcus sp. HK05. Next base: position 47,113 of record NZ_JAHRXJ010000012.1, read on the forward strand.
CGTCATGGGAGGCGCTCGCTACGAGTGTGGATTTACTGACATTCGGACAATAGTTCGGGATCGTGGCGTTTCTTCCGCTTCCCTTCGGGGTTGCTTCAAGCCTCTTCACGCAGCGCAGCACCCTTGCCGCAAGCGCCAAGCTGCCCGACGGTGCCGCTGTAGTGTGACTGAGATTCAAAGGCTTACTGGCTCCATCCGGAACCGCGCAGCACCCACGGATCAGTTTTCAGGTTCCGCAACAAGGAATGACCATTTACATCGGCAACCTCTCGTTCCAGGCCGAACAAGAGGATTTGCTTGACCTCTTCAGCCAGTACGGCGAAGTGGCCAAGTGCAGCCTTCCCCTCGACCGTGAAACCGGCCGTAAGCGCGGTTTCGCCTTCGTGGAGATGGCCACCGACGCCGACGAGCAGAAGGCCATTGACGACCTCCAGAACGTGGAGTGGATGGGTCGCATGATCCGTGTCAACAAGGCCACCCCCCGCCAGGGCGGCGGTGGTGGTGGCGGCGGCTACGGCGGTGGCGGTGGCGGCGGTGGTCGCGGCGGCTATGGCGGTGGCGGCGGCAACCGTGGCGGCGGCTACGGCGGCGGCGGTGACCGTGGTGGTTACGGCGGTGGCGGCGGCTACGGCGGCGGTGGCGGTTACGACGGCGGCGGCGGCAACCGCTGGTGATCCAGCCCCTCTGAGCGCCCGCTCAACAGAAAGCCCTGGGTTCCGGTCATCAGGCCGGCCCAGGGCTTTTTTGCTGGCCCTCGATGCGGATGCCATCGAGGGCTGATCAACAGCAATCAAGCGATCGCTTCGGACTCCTCGAGTTCGACCAGATCGTGCAGCTGATCGCGCTGCCATTCGCGGCAACGCACCTCGGTCACGGGATGGGTGGGTTGCAGTTCGCCTTCACGGGGCTCCGGCAAGGCGTTGCGCAGGCTGCGGCGGCGCAGCTTCGCCGTCCAACGATGGAAGCGATGAAAGTCTCGGGTCCGTGTCATGAACACCTCCTGGTGGTGACACCACAGGTCTAACGCCGGGCGCAACCCTTGCACTGTTCATCGGCAACAGCTTCACAAGGAGCCGTTGGCCTGGGCCTGGAGCACCGCGTCGTACTGATCGAAGCCCACCAGCTCCCGCAGCTCGGCGAACTCCAGCATCCGCTGCGGGGTGCGGCCGGCCGCCAGATCCGCCAGGGCCTCTTGCATCGCGGCGGCCGCGCAGGAGAGCAGGGTGAGCGGATAGGCCGCCAGCCGGAAGCCCATCTCCGCCAACTGCGCCGGCGGCAGCAGCGGTGTGAAGCCCCCCTCGAGCATGTTGGCCATGCGCCAGCCAGGCACCTCGGCGCAGAAGCGCCGCAGTTCCGCCTCCGAGCGCGGCGCCTCCAGAAACAACACCTCAGCGCCCAGCTCAGCGAACGCCCGCAAACGCCACAGGGCCTCCTCCAGCGCCGCCTCGTCGCCATGGCTCGCCGCCAGGGCCGAGCGGGCATCGGTGCGCGCCACGATCACCAAGTCGGCACCTTCCGCGCGGGCCGCCACCGCCGCGCGGATCCGGCCCAGTGCCTCCTCGCGGCTCACCACCTCCTTCACACCGGTGTGGCCGCAACGCTTCGGGGCCAGCTGGTCTTCCAGCATGATCCCGGCGAACCCAGCCCGGGCGAATTGGTGCATGGTGCGCTGCACGTTGGCCGCGTTGCCGTGGCCGGTGTCGCCATCACCGATCACGGGGATGCGCACCGCACTGCAGATCGAGCGCCCCTGATCGAGCATCTCCGACACGGTGAGCAAGCCCGTATCGGGCAACGCCGCCCGCGCCGCGGCCACCGAGAAACCACTCATGAAGGTGAGCGGAAAGCCAGCGCGCTCCACCAACCGCGCCGAGAGGGCATCGAAGCAGCAGGGCATCACCTGGCACGCGTCAGCCGCCAACAGGGTGCGCAGCTGGGCGGCGGGGCTGGTGAACGGTTGCATCAGACCCCTGGCGCCATCGCTTGAGCGTTGCACAGCTCATCGTGCGCCTGGCCTTGAATGCAGCCATGGCTCACCACCCCTCCCCCCTGCAACGCCTGCTTGGCAGCCTTCGCCCCCACCGCTGCCTGGTGTGGCTGGCGGCCAGCTGCTCGGTGCTCAACAAGCTGTTTGATCTGGCGCCGCCAGTGCTGATCGGCCTGGCAGTGGATGTGGTGGTGCAGCAAAACACCTCCTGGCTTGCGGCCTTCGGGGTGACCACGGTGCCCGCACAGCTGGGGGTGTTGGCCGCGCTCTCCTTTGTGATCTGGAGCGCCGAATCGCTGTTCGAATACCTCTACGCCCTGCTCTGGCGCAACCTGGCGCAAACCGTGCAGCACGAGCTGCGCCTCGAGGCCTACAGCCATCTGCAACGGCTGGAGATGGGCTTCTTTGAAGCCAGCAGCAGTGGTCGCCTCATGGCGATCTTGAACGACGACATCAACCAGCTCGAGCGCTTCCTCAATCACGGCGCCAACGAGATCCTGCAGCTGATCACCACAGTGTTGGCGGTGGGCGGCGCGATGGTGTGGCTCTCGCCCATGGTGGCGGGGGTGTCGTTCATCCCGATCCCGCTGATCCTCTGGGGATCGCTGCGTTTCCAGAAACAGCTGCAACCCCGCTACCGCGAGGTGCGCGAGCGCGCCGGAGATCTCGCCAGCCGCCTGGCCAACAACCTCGGCGGCATGCTCACGATCAAGAGCTACGCGGCTGAGCCGTGGGAGAACCAACGCCTCGCCGAGCAAAGCCAGGCCTACCGGATCAGCAACGCCAAAGCGATCCGCTTCTCAGCCGCCTTCATCCCCCTGATCCGCTTCGCGATCCTGTTCGCCTTCCTGGCGATCCTGGTGATCGGCGGCCTGCAGGCCTGGAATGGCGCCATCGCCGTGGGCACTTACTCCTTTCTGGTGTTCATCACCCAGCGGCTGCTCTGGCCGCTCACCAGCCTCGGCCGCACCCTCGACGACTACCAGCGCGCCATGGCCTCCAGCCAGCGGGTGCTCGATCTGATCGATACGCCCATCGCCATCCCCAGCGGTGATCGCCCTCTCCCCCTGGGCCGCGTGCAGGGCGCCATCCGCTTCCACCAGGTCAACTTCGCCTACAGCGGCCGCGAGCCCTTACTTCACAACTTCAATCTGGAGGTGCCCGCCGGCAGCACCATCGGCATCGTGGGTGCCACGGGCTCCGGCAAGAGCACGATCGTGAAACTGCTGCTGCGGCTCTATGAGCTCCAAGGCGGCGAGATCCTGCTCGATGGCATCCCGATCCAAGAGCTGCAGCTGGCTGACCTCAGGCGCGCCATCGGCCTGGTGAGTCAGGAGGTGTTCCTGTTTCACGGCACCGTGGCCGAGAACATTGCCTACGGCAGCTTTGCCGCCCCACGCGCCGCGATCGCACGCGCCGCCGATCTCGCTGAGGCCGCCCGTTTCATCGAAGCGCTGCCCCAGGGCTACGACACGGTGGTGGGGGAGCGAGGCCAGCGCCTCTCGGGCGGGCAGCGCCAGCGCATCGCCCTGGCCCGCGCCATCCTCAAGAACCCGCCGGTGCTGATCCTCGATGAAGCCACCGCCGCGGTGGACAACGAAACCGAAGCCGCGATCCAGCGCTCCCTCGATCACATCACCGCCGAGCGCACCACCCTGGTGATTGCCCACCGCCTCTCCACCGTGCGCCACGCCGATCAGATCGTGGTGATGGATCAGGGGCGGATTGTGGAGTGCGGCAGCCACGATCAACTGATTGCGGCCGGCGGCGCCTACGTGAACCTGTGGCGCGTGCAGGCGGGCCTGCGGGCCGATGAAGCCCTGCGGCTCTGATCGCCCGGGGGCACGCCCACCAACCAGCCCAGAAACTGACCGCGGCCTAGGCAGCGGTTAAGGGATGGTCAAGAGACGTGAAATAAGTTGTGAGGATGAAGAGTGATGGCCTGAAAAGCATCGGCATGCGCCCCCGCGATGATCGGGGCCCGATCCTGATGGCCATTGCCGTGGGCCTGGGTGGCGGCTTGCTGCTGGCGGCGCCGCTCACCCAGTTGCTGGATGGCCCGCCCGCCGGCAGCAACCACGAGGTGGTGAATCCGTTCAGCCGCTGGGCCGGCATGGGCGACAAGGAGGTGGTGATCCTCGGCACCGATGTGGGCGGTGGCAACACCGATGTGATGTACACGCTGCGGGTGGAGAACGGCGTCACCAAGCTCACTCAGGTGCCGCGCGACACCTTCATCGATTCGGCCCGCTTTGGCCCGCTCAAGGCCAATGCCCTCTATGCCTTCGGCGGCCCCGACGCGGTGAAGCAGGAGCTCTCCAAGCACCTGGGCCGGCCGGTGCAGCACCACATCCTGGTGAACCTCTCGGTGATCCGCCGCCTCGGCGACGCCCTCGGCGGCCTCGAGGTGGATGTGCCCAAGCGGATGTATTACACCGACAAAACCCAGGGCCTCTACATCGATCTTCAGCCCGGCCGCCAGGTGCTGCGCGGCCGCGACATTGAAGGTTTCCTGCGCTTCCGCCACGACGAACTGGGCGACATCGGCCGCCTCGATCGCCAGAAGCTCTTGCTCAAGGCCCTGTTTGATCAGCTCACCAAGCCGGAAAACCTGGTGCGCATGCCCGCCCTGCTGGCCGCCGCCGGCAAAGATATGAAAACCGATCTGGGCCCGATGGAAATCGGCGGCCTGATGACCGCCATGGGCGGCACCCGCCTCGATGCGGAACGCCTGGGTGGGCGCCCCTTCATGCGCGATGGCATCAGCTACTGGGAAGCGGAATGGCCCGCGCCCAGCTCAGGCGCCGCAAGCACCAGCCAGAGCGAGCGCTACGGCTCGGTGTTCTGATCGGGAGCCGGCTCGCCCGCCAACGGCTCAGCCCGGTAGGCCGCCGGCACGGCCACCAGAAACAGCCACCACCACAGCAGCACGGCCAAGCCCAGCGGCGCCGTGATCCACCAGATCCGCAGCCACCACCAGCTGCCGCCCACCACCACCACACCGGTGAGCAGGATCGACCAGGGCTGGCACCACCAGGGTTTGTGGCACCAAATGTTGTCAGCCATGGGTTTGACCGGAGCGGGAGAGCACAAGCAAAGCGAGCAGCAACGCCACCAGCGCCATCAACGGGCTGGCCGCAGCCACCGTGACCCCCAGGGCGGCGGTGAACCAGATCGAGGCGGCACTGGTGAGGCCATGCACCTGCGGGGTGGGGTCGTCGTGGCCATTGCCGCGGCGGTCCACCAGGATTTCGCCCGCCCCCAGGAACCCCACGCCGGTGGCCACCCCCTGAATCACCCGGCTACGGGCCTCGAGATCCGGCCCCGCCGCCAGCACCAGCAAACAGGCGCTCAACCCCACGAGCACATGCATGCGCAGGCGGCTGGGCTGGGGATGGCGAAAATGCTGAGCACGGTTCACCCCCACCGCCATACCGCAGAGCACGGCCAGCCCCAGGCGCAGCAACACCTCGAGATCAGGGGAGAGGGCCGGCATCCCGGTGTTCGGCATCACGGTGATCAGCGCCCCGACGCAAGCCACGCACAAACGGAATCTGGGCCATAAGCTCCAAGCCAGCGCCGGCAGCCGCAACACGTGTCGAATGAGCTGCTGCGCAACAGCTTCAAGTTGGCGGTGGCGGTGTTCATCACAGCCACTATTGCGGTCTGGACGGAACGCATTGAGTTTGTCTGGTATCCCGTCTTAGCGGCCATCATCGTTGTGGATGACAACGATGATCAGACGATCAGCGCCGCATCAGCCCGGATCCTCGGCACGGTGGCGGGCGGGCTGATCACCTTCATCGTGCACACAATCCTCTCCGGCTGGATGGGGGTGTTGGTGTCGCTTCTGTTGATGATTCCGATCCTGCAGGCGCTGGGCTGGCAGAGCGCCCTGGGCACCGCAAGCATGACGAGCATCATGTTTTTGATGATCCCCAGCCACGTGGCGCTCAATTGGAACTACGTGTTCAATCGAGCCCTCGACACGGTGGTGGGATGCGTGGTGGCGATCCTGGTGGGATTGCTGTTCTGGCCGCGCAACAGCTACCACGAACTCACGGCCGCCGACGCGCGGCTGCGCAGCAGCCTGCAACGCCAACTGCGGCACTACAGCGCCTGGCTGCTTGAGCAGGCGGAGCGTCCCCTCCCCCTCAACCCGGCGCCCCTCACCGGTGATCTGCTGCGCATGGAGCAGCTGGTGAGCCGCGAACGCAGCGGCCCCCGCCACCAGATCCTGCGCCGCAGCCAATGGGATCAGCGGCTGCGGCTCTGGCAACTCACCCATTCCCACTGGCTGAGCTGGGAGCGGCTGATGCACTCCCTGCCTGAGCGCCCGCTCCAGCAGGCAGACCTGATCCGTGGCGCCGTGTTGGGCCTCGGAGAGCAGCTTGAGGCCCGGCCCCAGCCCACACCGCAACGCAATGCCCGGGCCTGGCAACAGCTGGCCGCGCGTGAACAGCTGCCCTTGCTGCCCCTGCTCGCCCTAGCGGAGGAGCTGCGCCCCCTGCATGCCTGCCTCGGGGGGCTCAACCGGCTCGCCCCCAAGCCAACGGCGCGGCCATGATCAACCGCAACGCCCTGCGCACGGCCCTCACCGCTGGTCTGGGCAATGGCTTCGCCAGCATCACCGGCCTGCCCGACGATCAATACGTCGCCCTGGCGGTGCTGTCGGTGTCGAGCGGCACCTACGGCGCCTCAATCGAACTGGGCCGCCAGCGCCTGCTCGGCACCGTGCTCGGCTCGCTGCTGCTGTTGATCGGCTTTGAGTGTCTGCACACCCTGCCCCTCGCCATTGGACTAGCGATCACCCTCGGCTGCCTGCGGCTGCTGGGCGGCCTCTTGGGCTTGAAGGTGGGCTACAAGGTGGGCGGGATGATCGTGGTGATGGGCTGGCTGGTGCACGAGGGCAGCCTCGCCAGCTGGATTCCACTGCGCTTCTTCTGGACTGCCCTCGGCGTGGTGCTCACGGTGCTCAGCCTGCGGCTGTTCTGGCCGGCGCGGGGGCTGGCGCAATGCCTCGGGCGCTACGCCGATCTCCTGGAGCAGTTGCAGCACACCTTTATGGCGCTGGCTCAGCGGCTGGAGGCCCAGCCCGCGGCCGGCGCCCCCACCCCGTCAGCCCCGGGCGCCACCTTTCGGCAGCTACGCCTCACGCTCCAGAGCGCCCGCAGCCAACGGCCGGCACTCCTGCAGGAGCTGGGCAACCAGCCCGAACGCCACCCGGCGGTGTTGCTGGTCACGAGCCTCGATGCCGCCGCCTCACGCCTCGTGACCATGGTGGGTGGCATGGAGCGGGCGGTGCCATCCCGGCGCGACCCCCAACTGGTGGCCCGGCTGCACCAAGCCGAAGCCGAACTGCTGCTGCAGATGGCGGTTCAGGTGGGGCGCTGGAGCCAGCAACTGCGCAGCAGCCGCGGCCTGCCCACGCCGCCGCCCGAGGAGCTCGAGCTGCCCCGCAGCTGGCTGGAGCTTGGCGCCGAACTGAACGATCCGGTGGCCAATTCCGCTTCTCTCGAGCGCTTGGAGCGCATCGCCACCCGGCTGGTGCTCTGTCGCCAGGCGGAGCAGGCCATCCGCGATGGAGAACACAGCTGGCAGGCGATCATGGCGCGGAGGTGATCCAGCCATGACCGTTGTTCGCGCGCTCCTTCAGCAGCGCCACAACTACTACCGCTGGTTGCTGATCGTGGAGGTAATCGCCTTGATCAGCCTGCGGCCGCTGGAACACGCGCCGCAGCTGGTGAGCGTGGTGTATTTGATGATCGGCGGCGTGCCGGTGGTGATGGATTCGCCCCTGCTGCCGCACAACCGGCTCACCCCCCAGCTGCGCACGGCGGTGATTCCCCAGAAGGAGCACCACCACCTGCAACGGGTGATCAGACGGCGCCGTTGGTTGCAATACGGCTGGTTCTGCGCCGCCGGAGTGGAACTGATCTGGCAGCTCTCGTTGTTGTTGCTTCCGCCCCTGGCGGTGCAATTGAGCGTGCTGCACATGCTGGTATGGCTGGCCCTGTTGCTCTATGAGCTCTGGGCGCTGATGAGTGCCCTGGCGGAGGAGCCGGTGTTCAGCGGCGACCTGGTGATGGGTGCCGCAGGGGGCTATTTGTTGATCGGCTTCACCGGCGGAATTGTGCTCAATTCCCTGTTGGTGCTCGATCCGGCGGCCTTTTCCGTCGCCGGCTCCCCCCATGGCGACCTGCCCACCGCGATGGCCTACGCGCCGCACGTGCTTGGGGCAGCTTTCGGGAGCCTCACCACCCTGGGCAGTGCGGTGCTCAACGACGAGAGCCTCACCAGTGTGAGCGCCAGTGTGGGCATCACGATCGTGGGGCAGCTCTACGTGGCGATCTTGATCGCGGGCGTGTTGGGAAAGCCACGCCAGATCGCCATCGTGCGCAAGGCGGCACATCAGGGCCATCGCCGATCGGCTCCGTCCCCCAGACTGCGGCGCAAGAGCCGCTGATCGGCACCACCTCAGCAGCACCGTGGCCCTGCGACAGCGCGCTCTCCTCTCCCTCAGCCTGCTCTGCTGCAGCCCAGCCCTCGCGGCCCCGCAGCCGGTGAGCCCGGTTTCCACGGCCGTGCCCGCCCCGATGATCGGCGGCTCCACCGAACTGCTCGAGCGCAGTTGGCAGAAGCTCGATGCGGAGCTGCGCGCCCTCGACCAACTGCTGCCGGCGGAGCCCGAACCGCCGGTGCGCGATGTGCTCACCACGCCGGAGCTGCCGGCCAACTTGATGCGGGCCAACCAACCGGCCCAGGGGTCGTTGCAGCCGGAGCAGGCCAACCCGGCTCCACCCCTCGACCTCCCCACACCCCAGCAGCTGGAGACCGGCGGCATCGCCAGCCTCAGCCTGGAGCAGGCCCTGGCGGTGGCCTTTGCCGGCAGCGCCAGCTTGCAGGCCCAACGCGAACAGGTGGCCGCCGCCCTGGCCACATTCCAGGCAGCCATGGGCACCTACTGGCCCACCATCAGCGCCTTCGCCGCCGGCGGCTACGAGCGGGCCCGCAGCACAGAAACCTCGCTCGCCCCGAACGACAACCTCAACTTCGGCCCGCTGTTCGACGCCGGTGGCTTGCTCACGCCCACCAATCCCAGCTCCACCGCACCGCAGCAGGGCACCGTCACCGGCGGGCCGTTCTATGTGCCCGAAGGCGGCTCTGTGAGAGCCACCTCAGGCAGCAGCAGCGTTGAGGGAGGCCTGCAGCTCAACTACGCCCTGCTCGATTTCGCCCGCACCCCAAAGGTGCAGGCGGCCCGCGCCAGCCTCGAGCAACAGCGCAACACCTACGCCAATCAGCTGCGCACACTGCAACTGCAGGTGAGCGAGGCCTACTACCAGCTGCAGCAACAGGAACAGCTGGTGCGCGTTTACGACGCCAACGTGCGCAACGACCTGGTGATCCTCCAGGACAGCCTGGATCTCAAGCAGGCCGGCCTGGTGCCACGGCTGGATGTGCTGCGGCGCCGCGCCATCCAGGCCTCCGACGAAGAAACCTTGATCCAGGCCATGGCCGACCGCGCCGTGGCCCGCCGCCGGCTGGCGGTGCTGCTCAACCTGCCGCCGCAGGTCACCCCCAGCGCCAGCGATCCGATCGTGGTGCAGCCCCGCTGGCCCTTGGATCTCGAAGCCAGCCTCCTGGCCGCCTACCGCGGCAACCCCGAACTGGAAGCGATCCTCGCCACCCGCCAGGCCCTGGCCCAACAAAAGCAGGCCACCGCCGCCGGCTTGCTGCCGAAGCTCTCGCTGTTTGCCAACGCCGGCGGCAGCAGCAATCTCTCCAGCCTCGGCAACTTCGAACTCGGCGGCGGCGGCTGTTGCGGCTCCACGGCCCTGCCGCTCACCTCCACCAATGGCTGGGATTGGTCGGTGGGGCTCACCATGACCTGGCTCCTCTTCGACGCCGGCACCACCGCCGGCCAGGCCCGCGCCTTCGCCAAACGGGAAGCCGCTGCGGCCCAGCAATACGCCGCCACCCGCAACGACATCCGCCTGCAGCTGGAGCAGGCCTTCTTTAACCACGAAGCCAGCCTGGCCAAACTCAGCTCCGCCCGCCGCGGTGTGGCCGCCGCCCTCGAGGCCTTCCGCGATGTACGCCTGCGCTACCTCACCGGCCTCTCGAGCGAACTGGATGTGTCGATCACCCAAGACCGCCTGATCAACAGCCTGGTGCAACGCCTCAACGCCACGGTGGGGGTGAATGTCACCTATGCGCAGTTGCTGCGGCAACTGCTACCGATGCCGCGCGATCCCAACCAGCCGATCACGCCGCAACTGCAACTGCAGCTGTCGAGCAACACCCCCTGAGCTTGGCTGCCGCTTTGCCCGCTCTCAACCCGCTCTGGCGCAACAGCCTGCGCACCTGGCTGGCGGCCAGCCTCACCATCGGAATCATGCTGTGGTCGGGTCGCAGCAACGTGATGATGCTCGGCCTGTTGATGGCTGTGCTGTTCATCAACGACAACGACCTCACACCCGTGCGCAATATTGGCCAACTGGTGGGCGGGGCCCTGATCGGCATCCTCACGGCTGTGGTGCTGCATCAGTTCTCGAGCGGCTGGCTGGTGACCGCCATCGGGTTGCTGATCACCGGCTGCCTGGTGCGCGGGCTCGGCCTGGTGAAAGGCGTGAGCATGGGCTACATGGGTTGCTGGGCCCTGGAGGTGATTGGCTACGGCAAGCATTTCAACTGGGCTCTGATCTTTGATCTGGCCTTCACCGTGGTGGTGGGCATCGCTATGGCGCAGATCGCCACTTGGACCTTCTGGCCGCGCCGCCCGCTGCAACAGCTCCCGGCCCTGGAGCGCGGGCTCTGCCAACAGCTCCGTGAGCAGATCGAACGCATGGAGCAATGGCTCGAGCACGGCGGCCCCCCGCCCGCTGCGCTGCGCTCCCAAACCCTGCTGCCGCAGATCCTGCAGCTGCAACAACTGCGCGATCAGCGCCGGAACACCCCAACGCCCCAACACGTGCAGCTCCTGAGCTCTCGCTGGGCCCAAACCGGAAGCCTGTGGCGCCAGCTGCTCCGCCAATGGCTTCTGCTCGAGCCCCTGCTCCTTGAACTCACACCACCCCTGGAGGCCAGCAGCCTGCTACGCCAAAGCCTGAACAGCCTGGATCTGCAGTTGCAACCGCAGACCGCCACCACCCCGCAGGCCGAGCAGCCCTCGCCTCAGGCCTGGCTGGAGGAGGCCCGGCGCTCCACTATCTCGCCGCCGATGATCCTCGCCATCGCCCAACAACTGCAGCAACTGCATCAACTGCTGCACAGCCGCGGCCTCGTGCGCCACGCGATCGAAGCGCGGCGGATCAGCGCGCCATGAGCAGCCCCGCCCTGCGCGACAACCTGCGCCTGGCTCTCACCGTGGCGGTGGTGAACGGCTTCGCCACCCTCACCGGATTGGCCTTTGCGATGTATGCCTCGCTGGCAGTGCTCAGCGTCACCGTGGGCAACTACGGCAACACGCTCGAGCTAGGGCGCCAGCGCCTGATCGGCACCACGATCGGAGCGATTGTGGTGTTCTACGGCTACAGGGCCTGGGGGCATCTGCCTGTGCTGGTTGCTCTGCCCCTGGCACTGCTGCTGGCGCGCGTGATCGCCGGCTCGCTGCGGCTCACCGTGGGCTACTCCGTGTGCTGCTTTGTGGTGATCATGGGTTGGCTGACCCATGAACAACAGCTCGACAGCTGGATTCCGCTGCGCCTGTTCTGGACGGCTTTCGGCATCATCATGGCCTTGCTCAGCCTGCGCCTGTTCTGGCCCTCACGGGCCCGGATCGCGCAACGCCAAGGGCTTTTGCAACTGCTGGTGGATCTGGGGCAGACGCTGCACGACTACCTCCAAAACACGGCGGAGGCCGAACGGCGCAGAGCCCTCACGCACCGCCTACGTGAGCTACGCAACAGCCTGCTGAGCCTGCGGGATCAACGCGTCAACGCCCTACGAGAACTCGGCCCCCTGGCCACGCAACACCCGGTGGCCCAGCTCTGGGAGCTGCTCGATCAGGCCTGCGAAGCCCTCATCCTTGAGCTCGATGAACTGCGGCGCGTGCAAGCTCCCGCTTGGCAGACCTGGGGGCTCAAGCCCCAACACGAAGCCGCGATGACGTACAGCCGTGCCGTTGCCGATCGCTTGCTCCGCTGGCAAGAGGTGCTGCGCAGCTCCCTGACGCTGCAGCCACCCCCACAAGAGCCACGGCCCACCCTGTCGCTGCGAAGTCTGCGTTCGGCCCAAGCGGATCAGGCCTACGCCCAACTCACCCCAGAACAGCTGCAGTGTGTAGCCAGCCGCCTGGTGGTGCTCAACCGAATCAGCCACACCCTGGATACCACCGAACGTCGCTGGCAGGCCTTGCTGCAGTGAGGCCTCAGGCGTTGGGCCGCGACGACCACCAGCGCTCGATCCGATAGAGCAACACCACCACCAGCACCACCAGCCAGAACCACAGCTCCGGCGGGTTGGCGTTGAACAGGATCAGCAGCAACACCACCTCACTCACCAGCCAAGGCAGCTCCTGGCGCAGCAGCTGATTGCGGATGGGGGGCAAACGAGGGGTCATTGGAGGGTGTCGGGCTGGCGCAGGAATGGCAGGTTCCAGCGCAGGTCGATCCAGGGGGTGCGGTAGCCGCCGGTGAGCGAACGCAGGCCGGGGATCACGTAGGTGATCGGCGATCGCCACTCCACATAGGCGTGAGTGGAGATTGTGAGGCCTTCACGGATTGGGAACACGCCGCTGCCCCCGGAGAGGGTCCAGCGGTAGCCATCCACGCTGCTTGGATCATGCTCCAGCTCAATTTCACTGCGCATCACCGGGCCGTTCTTGGTGAGCTCCTTGGCGAGCTGAGGGTTGCCAATGGTGGTGGAGATGTCGTCCTCCGTGGCGGGGAGCGTAAGCACCTGGTTCACCTTGCCCACAATCCCGCCGAACCGGCCCCGCTGCTTCCACAGCGGCACCACCTCCACCGGCAGGCCCAGGGGCAGGCGGCGGGCATCGGCCGGCGGGAAGTAGGCGACAGCCTTCAAGGGCCGGTCTTTGGCGTTGGGCTGTTCGGGGCGCCCGATCGTGCCCAGCCGCTGGCCGGTGCTCACCGTCTGGCCAGGGATCACCTGCAGATCGAGCACGGTGCCATCGCGTTCGGCATGCACCTTGCCGTCGTAGGCGATCTTGGCTTCCGTTACTTCGATCTCACGCTTGAGATCGTCGATCTGATAACGGCGCTGCAGGGCCTGGGTCTCGATGTTGAGCTTCACCTGCTGGTAGCTCGTCACCACGTTGCGCTCGTTGATCTTCACGTCATCGAGATTCACGCTGGTACTGGTGAGGCCCTGCTCGGCCGACACCACGGCAGAGGAAAGCGGCGCCACCACCTCTCGCTTCGCCAACCATTCCAGGTTGCGCAACTTGCTCGAATACGTCGACTGCAGCTCGCCGTAGCGGCGCCGATCGTCGCTGTACTTCGCCAGTGCGGTGTCGAGGGCGCGCTTCTCGGTGAGCAAACGCAGCGCGTCGCGGTAGTCGAGCTTCTCGTTGTGGCGCTCAAGCTGGCGCAGGTTGCCGCGTTGCTGCTCCAGCTGCCGCTCGAGCACCGGCAGATAGAGCTGCATCAACACCTGGCCCTTCTTCACCTTCTGCCCCACCCGCACGTACACCTCGCGCACCTGCCCGCCGGAGCGGGCATTGAGGATGCCGGCGTTTTCCGGATAAATGAGCACCCCGGTGCCCTTCACTTCCGTGGGCACCGGCCAGACCAAGGCCCACAGCACCACCGAACCGGTCACCCCTGCCAGGCAAACACCCACCTGGTTGTGGTCGCTCAGCCCCTGCCAACGCTCACGCAGCTGCTGAGCACGCCGGCGGTACCAAGGCGCGTCGGCAGTGGGGGAGGCCTGTGTCATGGCCGCCAGCTTGCAGGAATCAGTTGCCGCTGTCAGCCCCCTTCGGCCACACTCCCAGCTGTTGCAGCCGGCGCTCCGCGTCCTGAGCCCCCTGGCTGTCTTGCACCACACACCGGGCGAGCAACGGAGCTAACACCGGCACCTGGGCAAAGGCCCCGCTGAAACTGGTGAACAGCCACAGCCCTGGAGCGCCGTCGACGGCGCCCGCCAAGGGGGCCCCATTGCTACTGAAGGCCACCGCCGCCTGGTGCAGCCCAGCCACCTCAGCGTTGGCCTGCACCATCAACACCGCACGCTCCGCCAACGCCTGGCGCAACTGCTGCTCACACCACGGCGCCGGCGGCGGCCCGGCGGCGGCACCTGAGGGCGCGATCCAGGTGTGCTGCCCAAGCAAAGCGCCGCGGCCCCAGGGCACAAGGCCCGGATCCACCACCCAGGCAGGCTCCTCCAACCCAGCCGCACGACGCTCCAAAGCCAGCCGCGCAAACCCCTGGGGCAACCAGGCCGCCGGCACACCCAGCGCCGCTGGGAAGGCCTGCAGTTCAAGCACCGCCGCCCAACTGCTGCGGAAGCTCTGCGGCAAGGCCGGCCAAAGGCGGCGGCAGCCGGCCCCCGCCGCCAACACCAGCTGATCGGCCTTGCGGCAGCGGCCATCGCTCAGCTGCAGCCGCCAACCACCCGCTTCTGGCGCGATGGCCTGCACCCTGGCGGCACACCGCTCCACCCCGGCCTTCGCCAGCGCCGCCGGCAAGCGCTCGCTGAGCACAGCGGTATCCACCTGAGCCACAGGCAGCACCCCCAAGCGGGCCAGAGCACTCAGACCACGGTTCGGCCCCTGCAAGCGCAGGGCGCAGCGCCGCCAACCGAGGGGGCCGTGGCGCCGCTGCAACTGACGCCAGCAGCGCGAAGCCCCCGCCGCCAAGCGGGCCAGGGGTGTGGCAGCCAGGGGCCAGCCGGGGATCACGCCGTAGCTGATCGCCGTGGCGGAGGCGGTGCCATCGGCCGGAACCGCATCGATCAGGCAAACCGCGGCCCCGAGCTGGCGCAGCTCCAGGGCCAGCAGTGCACCCGCCAGTCCCCCGCCCACAATCACCACGCCGGCGGGGGCGCCTGCCATCAGATGCGCAGGGTGAAGGAGCTGATCACCTGGTGGAACAGGCCCTCCACACGGGGCCAACGGGCCTCATTGGTGCTGGCAGCAAAGGTGTAGAGGCGGCCGCGGTCCACCACCACCGTGGCCAGCTCGTGGCGATCGCGATCGCTCAGGTGCACGGCGTATTCGAGGTCGTAGAAGGTGCGGCCACCGTCTTCGCGCTCGGAGGCCTCCACCAGCTCGGCCTCGCGGCCGCTGCCTTCGGGGGCGATCACCACGCGGCGCAGCTTCTCGCCCACGGCCACAGCACTGCCGAGATTTTCGAGGCTGTTGGTGCTGTTCACATCCGACACCACCAGGCTCAGGGTTTCATCGGCATTGATGAGGTCGTGGAACACCACCTGCGGGCCATCGGTCACCTGCACCCGTGTCCAGCCGGTGGGATAGAGGAAGGCGTAGCGCCCATCTGGGCTTTGGTAGGAATTCAGGCCAGCGGCGGCGGCACTGCAGGCGCTGAGCACCACCGCCAGCAGCACGGCCAACAGGGCAGTGAGCGGGGCCCGGCGGGAGTGCGCGGAGAACGGCGAGGGCAGCATGCGGCTGGGCTGGCGAGCGACCCGCATTCTGGCCCGCTGGCCCGGCCACCCCGCCTAGATTCCCCCCAGCTACCGGCAGCGCCCTGAGCGGCTTCACCCGCCCCCTGGCCCGACTGATCGATCAGTTCGAGCGGCTGCCCGGCATCGGACCGCGCACAGCGCAGCGCCTGGCCCTGCACTTGCTACGCCAACCGAGCGAGCAGATTCAGGCCTTCGCCGATGCGCTGCTCGCTGCCAAGAGCCAGGTGGGGCAATGCCAGCGCTGCTACCACCTCTCAGCCGACCCCCTGTGTGAGATCTGCCGCAACGAGGAGCGCAACACCGGCGTGCTCTGCGTGGTGGCCGACTCCCGCGACCTGCTGGCCCTGGAGCGCACCCGCGAATTCAAGGGCAGCTATCACGTGCTCGGCGGCCTGATCTCCCCCATGGATGGGGTAGGCCCCGAACTGCTGCAGATCCAACCGCTGGTGGAGCGGGTGGATCGTGATGGCGTCAGCGAAGTGATCCTGGCGCTCACGCCTTCGGTGGAGGGCGACACCACCAGCCTCTATCTGGCTCGGCTGCTCAAACCCTTCACCCAGGTGAGCCGCATCGCCTACGGGCTGCCGGTGGGCAGCGAACTGGAATACGCCGATGAGGTCACCCTGGCGCGCGCCCTGGAAGGGCGGCGGCGGATGGACTAACCCCATGAGTCGCTACAGCGCTACCCCACCCAAAGAACGGTTACCGGGGTGGATCCGCTCGCCGATCGGCAATGCCAGTGCCTTGGAGGCAGTGCAAACGGTGGTGAAGCAACAGCGGCTCCACACCATCTGCGAAGAGGGCCGCTGCCCCAATCGCGGCGAGTGCTACGCCGCCGGCACCGCCACCTTCCTGCTGGGGGGCCCGATCTGCACCCGCAGCTGCGCCTTCTGCCAGGTGGAAAAGGGCCAGGCTCCTGCTCCTTTTGATACGGATGAAGCCGAACGGGTGGCGGAGGCCGTTGAGGCCATGGGGCTGCGCTACGTGGTGCTCACCGCCGTCGCCCGCGACGACCTGGCCGACCACGGTGCTTGCCTGTTCACGAACGCCATGGCAGCCATCCGCCGGCGCAATCCTCTGATTGCCATCGAGGTGCTCACACCCGACTTCTGGGGTGGGTACCGCAACGAAGCCGAGGCAATCGCCGCCCAACGCCAACGGCTAGCCGCCGTGCTTGAGGCAGGGCCTGTGTGCTTCAACCACAACCTCGAAACCGTGGAGCGATTGCAGGGCGAAGTGCGCCGCGGCGCCACCTACAGCCGCTCCCTAGGGCTGCTGGCCGCCGCCAGGGAGCTGGCCCCCCAGATCCCCACCAAAAGCGGCCTGATGCTGGGGCTAGGCGAACGCTTTGAGGAGGTGGTGCAGACCCTGAAGGATCTGCTCGCCGTGGATTGCCAGCGCCTCACCCTGGGCCAGTATCTGCGGCCCTCACTGGCCCACATCCCCGTGGATCGCTATTGGACCCCCGCTGAATTTGAGCAGCTGGCGCAGATCGCTCGGGAGCTGGGCTTTGCCGATGTGCGCTCAGGCCCCCTGGTGCGCAGCAGTTACCACGCCGCAGACCGCACCTAGCTGCCTGAATGCGGAATCGATCGCTGCAACGATCACAGGCGACGACGGATGCGCTCGAGCCCCGCCGTGATGTCGCCGCGCATCAGCAACCCCGCACCCCCCCACACCAAACGCAGGGGCAGATCCATCGCTGCGGCACCCACCTCCCGCACCGGTTCAAAACCCAGTTGGCGGAAATAGCGCACCAAGCGGCGGTGTTGCTGGTCGTTATCGCGGATCGCCAAAAGCCGGGCGCTGCGGCAGGGGGTGGCTTCCAGGGCCCAGGCGAAGGTGGCGGCCCAGATCAAGGCACCCACACCCTGGGTGTCCGTGCCCTGGACGCGCATCGTGTCGAGCTGCAGCCCCGCCAGTAGCGGCAGGGCCCAGCCCTTGAGCTCCCCGAGCAGCAACGGCCCCTGCCCCTGCCGCGGACGCGCCACCACCACCCGCAGGGTGGTGACCGCCAGTGCCTGCTTCACCTGCAGGCGCAGCAACAGCCCTCGCGCCGCGGCCAGCTGCTCGATCTCAGCGAGGGAAGGGAGCGTCATGCGGTGAAGGGCTGCGCCAACAACACAGCCTCGAGTGGCAAGGCGCCATAGAGATGCGGAAACAGCTCACCAGTTCCTGGAGCTGGCTCATGGCGCAGCTCCAGGCCCGCGGCAGCCAAGTGCGCGGGATCGATCGTGAGCAACAGCAGCTCACCAGGGGGTACATCGGCATAGAAGCGCTGGGCAGTGGCCTCCACTTGGTGAGCAGCGCTGAGGTGAATGAACCCCACCTCCTCCAGCGATTGACCGCGGGTGGAGCGGCAATAGCTGCCTTCACGGCGTGCGTGGTTCCACTCAGCGCGCAGCGCCAGGTGATAGAGCCAGCCGGGTGATCGCCAGGCGCAGCGCTGGGCCCAGGGTGCATCCATCACCGCCGCAAAAGCCGGATCCTCCAGAAAGCGGAGCAGCCAGCGCTGCAGCGGCTGCAGATCCAGCTCCTGATCAAAGCTTTCGGGATCCGCCAGGCGGAACTGCCGCACAAACGGAAGCAAGGCCCAATCCGCTAGAGCGGGTCGATCCCCAAGCAGCCAGCCGCCGCCCCCCAGGCGTGCGCTCCACTTCCGCAGGATGGCGAGGGCCGCGAGCCGATGCTCTTCCGATGTCTCACCGGGGTAGCGATCGGGGTACTTGAAGCGATCAAGGTGGTGCTTGAACGGGCCGTCGTTCTGCGCCAGCAGGCTCTCGATCAACCCATGCTCAGCGCTGCTCCAGCCCGTGAGCCAACCCTGGGGATCGACCTGCGCCAGCGCCCAGCGCATGATCGCCAGGCTCTCCTCCAGCACTTTCCCATCGGGCAACACCAGCACAGGCACGGTGCCTTTGGCAGAGGCGGCCAGCAGCTCGGGCGGTTTGGCCTTCAAGGCCACCTCCCGCAACGCAACGTCGCGCCCCGGCTGCAAACCCGCCGCGGCCAACGCCAACCTGGCCCGCATCGCATACGGGCAGCGGCGAAAGCTATAGAGAACAGGCCGCACCAGCACCACCACCGATGTGTTGCACACCGCGTTCCCGCGCCAGCCGCATCTGGCGCTGACGCTCAGCGAAGCGCTCGCGATCGGCGTCGCTGAAGCGATCCAGGCAATGCAGGCAACTCACGCCCTCCCGGTAGGAAGGAAGCTCACGATCGGCGGGCGAGAGCGGCAGGCCGCAGGCATGGCAGAGGCTGTAGCTGCCGGGCTCGAGCTGATGGTTCACGCTCACGCGCTGATCAAACACAAAGCATTCGCCCTGCCAGCTGCTGCCTTCCTCGGGCATCTCCTCGAGATAGCGCAGGATGCCGCCTTGCAGGTGATGCACGTTCTCAAAACCCTGCTGCAGCAGATAGGCCGTGCTCTTCTCGCAGCGGATGCCGCCGGTGCAGAACATGGCGATCGCCTTGGGTTGGCGCTGCTCCACCAGGGGCCGCAGCTCACGCTCCACCCAGGCCGGAAACTCGCGGAAGCTCTCGGTGCCCGGATCGATCGCCCCCTCAAAGGTGCCCACCGCCACCTCATAGGCGTTGCGGGTATCCACCACCAGCACCTCGGGATCGCGGATCAAGGCATCCCACTGCTGCGGCGGCACGTAGGTGCCCACCTGCTCGGCGGGTTTCACCGTGGGGCAGCCCATGGTCACGATCTCGCGCTTGAGCCGCACCTTGAGCCGGTGAAACGCCTGCTGTGACGCTTCGCTGAATTTGGCCTCCAGGCCGCTTAGTCCGGGCAGCTGCCGCAACCGAGCCAACACCGCCTGCACGCCAGCTTCCGGGCCGCTGATGGTGCCGTTCACGCCTTCTGCCGCCAGCAGAATCGTGCCGCGCACGCCTCCGGCCTCGGCCAAAGCGCGCAGCTCCGCCTGCAACACCAGCAGCTCCGCCATGGCTGTGAAGCCATAGAAGGCCGCCACCTGCACGCTCACGCCGGCACCGCCTCCTGCCAGGGGGTCACACCGGCGGCCGCGAGCAGCTCCTGATCAGCGGCCACATCCGGATTGCCGGTGGTGAGCAGGGTGTCGCCGTAGAAGATCGAATCCGCCCCGGCCAGCAGGCAAAGCACCTGAGCTTCCTGGCTCATCGTTTCGCGGCCGGCGCTGAGGCGCACACGGCTGTAGGGCATGAGGATCCGCGCCACCGCCACCATCCGCACCAGCTCCAGCGGATCCACCTCCGGCTGCTCCTCGAGAGGCGTGCCTTCCACTGCCACCAGGGCATTGATCGGCACGCTCTCGGGATGGGGGTTCATCGCGGCGAGCACCTGCAGCAGCGAGGCCCGATCAGTGAGGGTTTCACCCATGCCGATGATCCCGCCGCAGCACATCGAGATGCCCGCCCGGCGCACCCGCTGCAGGGTTTCCAGCCGCTCCTGGAAGGTGCGGGTGGTGATGATCCGGTCGTAGTGCTCGGGGCTGGTGTCGAGGTTGTGGTTGTAGGAGGTGAGCCCAGCCTCCGCCAGCCGCTCGGCCTGGCTGTCGTTGAGCATGCCGGCGGTCACGCAGGCCTCCATGCCCAGCTCGCGCACGCCGCGCACCATCGCCAGCATCGCTTCAAACGGGGCTCCATCGCGGATGTCGCGCCAGGCCCAGCCCATGCAGAAGCGATGGGCGCCGGCCTCCTTGGCAGCGCGGGCCCGAGCCAGCACCGGCTCCACCTCCAGTTCGGGGCGGCCCGTCACGTCGCTGCTGTTGTGCATCGACTGGGGGCAATAGGCGCAGTCCTCCTCGCAGCCACCGGTTTTCACGCTGAGCAGCGACGCCAGCTGCACCCGGTAGCCCGGGTTGGCCTGCCGGTGCACCGCCTGGGCGCGCCAGAGCAGATCCATCAGCGGCAGCTCCAGCAGGTTCTGAATCTCGGCTGTGCTCCAGTCGTGGTGCAGCTCGAGGGCAGGGAGGGTCAAGGGGCTGGAACTCATCGGGACGCGTGGGGTTCAACACCGCCAAAGCGGCGCTGCCGGCTCTGGTAATCGAGCAGGGCGGCGGTGAGAGCCGCTTCGTTGAAATCGGGCCAGAGCACATCGGTGATGTGCAGCTCGGCATAGGCCAGCTGCCAGAGCAGGAAGTTGCTGATGCGCTGTTCGCCGCTGGTGCGGATCAGCAGATCGGGATCGAGCTCACCGGCCGTGAACAACTGATCGGCGAACTGCTGTTCGTCAATCGCGGCCGGATCCAGCTCGCCGCGCGCCACCTGCTCCGCCAGCAACCGCGCCGCACGCACCAACTCAAGGCGGCCGCCGTAATTGGTGCACACGTTGAAGTGGATGCCCGTATTGGCGGCGGTGCGGCGGGTGGCATCGGCGATCAACTGCTGCAGCCCATCGGGCAGTTGCTCCAGATCGCCGAGGAAGCGGATGCGCACCTGCTCCTCTTCAAGCGCTTGCAGTTCGCGCGCGAGCACCCGCTCAAACAGCGTCATCAAGAAGCTCACCTCTTCGCCCGGGCGGCTCCAGTTCTCCGTGGAGAAGGCATAGGCGGTGAGCGCCCCGATGCCCCAATCACTGCAGAGGCGCAGGGTGCGCTTCAGCGCTTCCACACCCTCACGGTGCCCCATCACCCGAGGCAGCTTGCGCTGGTGGGCCCAGCGGCCATTGCCATCCATGATCACCGCCACATGGGCCGGCAATCGGGCGGGGTCCAGGCCGGCGGGCAGCACAGCACGGGAAGGCCGGTTCCCCTGGACAGCAGTAGCGGTCGCCAGGGAGCGACTCATGGGTTGGACTCAGCCTTATCCATGGCCACGCTACGCCCGCCCCCCTTAGCGGCTGGCTTACTGCTCTGGGCCAGCGATTCGCCGAGCAACTCCTGCAAACGGCTACTGGTGAGCGGGCGCTCAAGACGGCCCTGACGGGCCATCGAGAGGGTGCCCGTTTCTTCCGACACCACGATGCAAAGGCAGCGATCAAAGCGCTCGGTGATCCCGAGCGCTGCCAGATGGCGTGTGCCGTAACGATTCAGACCCTGACGGGACAGCGGCAGGATCACCCCCGCTGAAAGGATCCGGTTGCCCTTCACCAGCACGGCGCCGTCGTGCAGCGGGGTGTCAACGGCAAACAGGTTGAGCAGCAGATCGGCCGACAGCTGGGCATCGAGGGCAATGCCGGGGTTGAGGAAGTCCTCAGGGCGCAGATCGCTGCCGAGATCCACCACAATCAGCCCCCCACGCCGCAATTGCGACAGCCGGCCCGCCGCCTCACTAAGCACGGCCGACGAGCCCGAGGCCAGCTTGTCGCCCCGCTGACTGCCAAAGAGCACATCCAAGCGGCCCGTACCGAGAAGCTCCATCAAGCGGCGCAGCTCCCCTTGCCACAGGATTGCCAGGGCCAGGCTGCAGGCCATCACCAGCGCATCCACCAGCTTGCTGGTGAGCGGCAAGTTGGCGTAGCGCTGCACCACCCAGGCCAGAGCCACAAGGGTGAGGTAGCCCCGCAGCAACCAGAGGGTGCGCGGCTCATTCACCCGCGCCAGCAAAACCATCCCGAGGGCGGTGGCGAGCAGGAGATCCAGCACCGCTCCCAGCTGGATTCCGGCCAACGCCCCGAACACCCTCAGATTCAACGCACGCTGCGGCTCAGGCTACCGGCCGCAGCCGCTCGGGCAGAACGTCGTAGCGCAGCAGGTCTTCCGGCTGCTCCCGGCGTTGCACCACCTCGGCCATGCCGTCGTGCACCATCACCGCCGCCGGGCGGGGAATGCGGTTGTAGTTCGACGCCATCGAAGCGTTGTAAGCACCGGTGGCAAACACCGCGAGAACATCGCCCGTGGTGGCCGGGGGCAGCGCCAGATCCTTCAAGAGCACGTCGCCGGATTCGCAGTGCTTGCCCGCCAGGGTCACGCTGTCGGAGGCCTCAGCCTCGGGCCGATCGGCCAGCACGGCGGTGTATTGGGATTGGTAGGTGATGGGGCGCGGGTTATCGCTCATACCGCCATCCACCGAGAGGTAGGTGCGGATGCCGGGGATGTCTTTGCGGCTGCCCACGCTGTAAAGGGTGACGCCCGAGGTGGCCACGAGGGAGCGGCCGGGCTCACACAACAAGCGGGGAAGCTCCAGGCCCCGCTCCTGGCAGGCCACGGCCACGGCTTCGGCCACCGTGCGCACCCAGGCATCGATCGACGGCGGATCGTCGCTCTCCACATAACGAATCCCCAGGCCGCCGCCCACGTTGAGATCGCTCACGGGATGGCCCATCTCACGGGCCAGCTTCAAGGCATCCGCCATCACCGCAGCGAGATCCCGATGGGGCTGAAGCTCAAAAATTTGCGAGCCGATGTGGGCGTGCAAGCCGCTCACCTGGGCCCAGCTGCACTGGCTGAGGTGCTGCAGCACCGCCTGCAGCTGGTCGGGGTCAAAGCCAAACTTGCTATCGAGGTGTCCGGTGCGGATGTATTCGTGCGTGTGGCACTCAATCCCGGGGGTGAAGCGCAGCATCAGCCGCACGGGATGGGTCGGCTGCAGGCTGGCCAGCTGCTCGAGATCGAGCCAGTTGTCGGCCACCACCGTGACCCCCAGCTCCACCGCCAGACGCAGCTCCTCGAGGCTCTTGTTATTGCCGTGGAACACGATCCGCTCCGGGGGCATGCCCCCCTGCACCGCGGTGAGCAGCTCGCCGGCTGACACGGCGTCGAGGCCCAACCCCTCCGAAGCCACCACGGCCGTGATCGCCAGGCTGCTGTTGGCCTTAGAGGCGTAGAGCGCCAAGGCGGAGCCTGGGTAGTGCGACGCGAGGGCCTTGCGATAGGCCTGAGCGGTGCCGCGCAGGGTGGCCTCATCGAGCACATACAACGGTGTGCCGTAGCGGCGTGCCAGGTCGCTGAGGACGCAACCTCCCACCACCAGCCGACCCTCCGGGTCGATCCCTGTGGTGACAGGCGTGAGGTTGCGGTTGGGGCTGGCGGCATCGCGCCCGGCTTCGTAGGGCCGCAGATCGGCGGCGGAGTGCGCTGCGGGAGCAGCTTCACGGGTACTGGTCATCAGGCGATCCTATGAAGAGCCCCTCCAGCAGCTGGTGTCATTCGAGACAGAGCCCCCAGCCGCCAGCTCGGCCAGCGTTCAGCGCCTGGGGCCCGAGCATCACGGCGCTTGCCTGGCCCTCGACCAGGCCGCCCTCGATGGGCTGTGGAGTGCAGCGCAATGGCAAGAGGAGCTGAACCAGAGCGAACGGCTGGTGATCGGCTTGTTCAACGGCCAACGCCTGATCGCTGTGGCCAGCGGCTGGCTGGTGCTCGATGAATTACAGATCGGCGCCGTGGCGGTGATGCCCGATCAACGCCGCCGGGGCTATGGCGAGCAGGTGCTCACGGCACTGCTGCGCGCAGCCCACCAGCGCGGCGCCGTCAACGCCACGCTTGAAGTGAGCGGCTCGAACGCAGCTGCCCAGGCCCTTTACCGGCGCAGCGGCTTCACCACCGCGGGCATCCGTCGCGGTTACTACCGCAATGGCGACGACGCTCTGATCCAATGGCGCGGTTTACAGGACATGGGAGAGGTTCGGATTGCCGCCCATTCCTGATGCGAACATCCGAAGAAGTGTGCAGCTTGAGTTGTTGAAACTCTGCCTACAGAAGCCAGCTGCGCCAGTGGTTTTCCCCGATTCAGTGGTTACGCCACACTCCCCAGGCCAACCCTGATAAGTTGGGAGTACACGCAACAGGCCCCGCCCATGTTCGAGCGGTTTACCGAGAAGGCCATCAAGGTGATCATGCTGGCCCAAGAGGAGGCCCGCCGCCTGGGGCACAACTTTGTGGGCACCGAGCAGATCCTGCTGGGCCTGATCGGTGAGGGCACCGGTGTGGCCGCCAAGGTGCTCAAGTCGATGGGCGTCAACCTCAAGGACGCTCGCGTTGAGGTAGAGAAGATTATCGGCCGCGGTTCCGGCTTCGTGGCCGTGGAGATCCCGTTCACGCCAAGAGCCAAACGGGTGTTGGAGCTCTCGCTGGAGGAAGCGCGGCAGCTCGGGCACAACTACATCGGTACCGAGCACCTGCTGCTGGGCCTGATCCGTGAAGGCGAAGGCGTCGCCGCGCGCGTGCTCGAGAACCTCGGTGTCGACCTGGCCAAGGTGCGCACCCAGGTGATCCGCATGCTCGGCGAAACCGCCGAGGTGGCCAGCGGTGGTGGCGGTGGCAAAGGCTCCACCAAAACCCCCACCCTCGATGAATTCGGCAGCAACCTCACGCAGCAGGCTGCCGACGGCAAGCTCGACCCCGTGGTGGGCCGCCAGCACGAAATCGAGCGCGTGATCCAGATCCTGGGGCGCCGCACCAAGAACAACCCAGTGCTGATTGGCGAGCCCGGCGTGGGCAAGACCGCCATCGCCGAGGGCCTGGCTCAGCGCATCAACTCCGGCGATGTGCCCGACATCCTCGAAGACAAGCGCGTTCTCACCCTCGACATCGGCCTGCTGGTGGCCGGCACCAAATACCGCGGTGAGTTTGAGGAGCGCCTGAAGAAGATCATGGAGGAGATCCGGGGTGCCGGAAACGTGATCCTCGTGATCGACGAAGTGCACACCCTGATCGGCGCCGGCGCCGCTGAGGGCGCCATCGATGCCGCCAACATCCTCAAGCCGGCGCTGGCTCGCGGCGAGCTGCAGTGCATCGGCGCCACCACGCTCGATGAATACCGCAAGCACATCGAACGGGATGCCGCCTTGGAGCGCCGCTTCCAGCCCGTACAGGTGGGTGAGCCGTCGGTCGACGACACCATCGAGATCCTGCGCGGCCTGAAGGAGCGCTACGAGGCGCACCACCGCCTCAAGATCGCCGACGAAGCCCTGGTGGCCGCCGCCACCCTGGGGGATCGCTACATCTCCGATCGCTTCCTGCCCGACAAGGCCATCGACCTGATCGATGAAGCCGGCAGCCGCGTGCGCTTGATGAATTCCAAGCTGCCGCCGGCAGCCAAAGAGATCGACAAGCAACTGCGCGCCATCCAGAAGGAGAAGGAAGACGCCGTTCGCGAGCAGGACTTCACCAAAGCAGGTGAACTGCGCGACAAAGAAGTGGAACTGCGCGATCAGATCCGCTCGATCCTGCAGACCCGCAAGGAAGAGCCCGAGGCCAAGGCTGCTGAAGCCGGAGCGGAGGCTCCAGCCGAAGCCACCGCCGCAACGGCGACGGCTGTGGCTGATCCCTCAGTCGACGACCGCACTCCGATGGTGACGGAGGAAGACATCGCCCAGATCGTGGCCTCCTGGACGGGCGTTCCCGTGCAGAAACTCACCGAGAGCGAGTCGGCCAAGCTGCTGAATATGGAGGAAACCCTCCACCAGCGCCTGATCGGTCAGGACGAAGCCGTGAAGGCTGTGTCGCGCGCGATCCGCCGCGCCCGCGTGGGCTTGAAGAACCCCAACCGCCCAATCGCCAGCTTCATCTTCTCCGGCCCCACCGGCGTTGGCAAAACCGAGCTCACCAAATCGCTGGCGGCCTACTTCTTCGGCAGCGAAGAGGCGATGATCCGCCTCGACATGTCGGAGTTCATGGAGCGCCACACCGTCAGCAAGCTGATCGGTTCGCCTCCGGGTTATGTGGGCTTCAACGAAGGCGGACAGCTCACTGAGGCGGTGCGCCGCCGCCCCTACACCGTGGTGCTGTTCGACGAGATCGAGAAAGCCCACCCCGACGTGTTCAACCTGCTGCTGCAACTGCTGGAAGACGGTCGTCTGACCGATTCCAAGGGGCGCACGGTGGACTTCAAGAACACCCTGATCATCATGACCTCGAACATCGGTTCGAAGGTGATCGAGAAGGGTGGCGGCGGCCTGGGCTTCGAGTTCTCCGGCGCCGATGCGGAAGAGACCAATTACAACCGCATCCGTTCGCTGGTGAACGAAGAGCTGAAGCAGTACTTCCGCCCTGAGTTCCTGAACCGTCTCGATGAAATCATCGTCTTCCGTCAGCTCAGCCGCGATGAGGTGAAGGAGATCGCCGAGATCATGCTCAAGGAGGTGTTCAGCCGCATGAGCGAGAAAGGCATCCATCTCTCCGTCACCGAAGCGTTCAAAGAACGCCTGGTAGAAGAGGGCTACAACCCCAGCTACGGCGCTCGCCCGCTGCGCCGTGCTGTGATGCGCCTGCTCGAAGACTCCCTCGCCGAGGAATTCCTCTCCGGTCGCATCGGCGAAGGCGACAGCGCTGCCGTGGACGTGGATGACAAGAAGCAGGTAGTGATCCACAAGCAGGGCGAAATGTCCAGACCAGCCCTTGCGGGTGTCGCTGGGTGATCGATCCGAAAGGACATTTTGCCCGGCTTAAATGCCGGGCTTTATTATTTGGCGAGACAGCCGTCATAGCAAAGGATCAAGCCTTAAGACGCAACTAAGTCATAGGCGGCAGACTAACTGCAGAACGGTGCAGACTAAACACTTAAAGGGATTGCTTCCAAACCGTAAAAGCCTCAGATACTCTCTGCCAAGCGCCCGCGATGGACGCTCTCGCTTGTTCGTGAGAATATAAAGCAGAAACAGCAGACGCTTGTCGGCGGAGGCGTAATTCTGTTTCTCGCGGCCTCAGCGCGAAAGACTCCAATGCATGCTCGATGCCATCGAGGAATCCCGCCCAGTCGCCGAAGGCAACATGGCAAGAAGCACCGTAGCGGAACAACTCAGAACCGCCTCCACCGCTGTAACCAACAACCCAGCACCCAGACGCCATCGCCTCAGCAATGGGAAGGCCGAACCCCTCAGGATGCCCAAAGGACAAGAAGATTCGGGCCGTGTTAAGGCATTCAGCAACCTGAAAATGGGTGAGATTATCCATAGATCTGGCCTTCCAACCTTGGTTATAGGGCATGCCGCCGCGTTGCATGCCCAGCAATACAGCTTTTACATGTTCGGGGTTTTTGCGTGGCATCCAATACAAGAGGTTTTCCTTAGGCTGATCAGGCCGGAAAATCGGCTCAACAGCGTTGATGATGCGACTCAGGCGACAATCGGGCAAGCCAAGATTACGCGAAAGGAAAAGGTGGTTGTCCTCAGAGATCGAAAAAACTTGGAGGACAGAAGGATGGTCATAAAAGGCGGACAATGGCTTTGCAGCAAGAGTCTGCAGAGACTCGTAAGAGTAATAGGCGTTTTGGTTGAGGACAACACGAGCGTTGAGCGAGAGATTTACACCCCAGAAGTTGCACCAGTCAACAGTTAGATAAGTCTCTGGGAGTAGGATAATGCAGAAATTGCGATTAAAGTCACCAGCATTAACACACTGCTGAAGGGAATATGAAGGGGCATCACTTTCAAACCAGGCTGGACGAAATCCACGACATTCCGTAACGACTGCGGCATCAAGTCCTAAGTCAACGAGATGCTCTACATGGCGATACAGCTGCTTGACCCCTCCAATAGGAGAATCGATATCTGGCAGACAAAGGGCGCGAACACGAAAGGGGGACTTACCTTGCATCAAAAGAAAACCCCCGAATCCCTCTTGGATGGCCAACTTAGGATGGTCGAGTCACTAAAGCACTCATCCAAGTAGGAAGGACAATACCTAGCAGAAGGAGGAGCAGGTGGTGACTTAGACCTTCGCTAACAACAGAGGTATTATAGCCGCAGCGATAGGCTCCGCCAGCACCCCAGGAGACCTGAGCGATATTAACAATAAACAGGAGGACAAACCAGCAGGGTCATCACCCGACAAGCAGCAAAGCATAGATGGATAAACAAAAGCAATTTAGATGACTGAAAACATGGAACACAGCCAGAGCAAGCGCGCAAGCAATATGCATAACCAACCTAGAGAATAGAACCAAGAAAACATAAAGACAGCGGATTACCAACCCAGGAGACTATTGGTATCAAAAGAAGGCATTAGCCCTAACCGCTGTAGAATCAGACAATTAAAAGGATCGGCGATGACAGGCTTTGGCAATTCAAAAAAGAAAGACAGCAAGAGGGCAGCCAGATGCAATAGAAATGAGCTGGTAGAACAGGCCCTATCCACCCACAGATCTGGCAACGTACAGGCGGCAGAACAGCTCTACAGAAAGATTATCGAAGGAGGGCACAAGAGTGCAACTATATTCACAAACATGGGGGTGATTTGCAAGGAAACAAGGAGGCCTGAAGAAGCAGTATACTATTACAGGCTGGCAATATCAGTAGATCCGGAATATTCCGATGCCTACGCAAATCTAGGGAGCATATATCACGAGCAGGGCAAGACAAATGAAGCCATTAAATACACAAGAAGAGCAATCGAGATAAATCCAGAGAATGCAGTCGCACAAGGCAATATGGGTGCATATCTCAAGAAGGCGAATAAACTAGATGAGGCCTTGACCGCAACACAAAAATCCATAAGCATTAATCCGGGCTACGGCCCTGCACACTTGAATTTAGGGCTAATCCTGATGGAGGCAAATCAACCGGATAAAGCAAAAGCAGCAGTAGAAGAAGCCATAAGATTAATGCCTAGTCATTGCCTAAGCCACCTCACTCTAGCCACAATTTACAAGCAGTTAGGCCAAACAGAATTAGCATTGAGATACACTCTAAAGGCCATCGAGCTGGATCCATCTTGCTCAGATGCGTACAGCAATCTTGGCATCTTGTGGCATATGATGGGGAGGCTCAAAGAGGCCTATGATGCAACGTCAAAGGCGATCAGCTTAAGTAAAACAAACCAAATGGCATTTAGAAGTCTTGGGGCAATATGTAGGGATTTGGGAAGATTAGATGAAGCGCTAATTGCGGCATCAAAAGCAGTGGAACTAGCGCCGGACGATCCAATAGCCCACATGAACCTAGGGACTATATATGGCGAGCTTTGTATGCACGAAGAAGCAGAACTGAATACAATGAGATCCATTGCGATAAAGCCTGACAACGACTCAGCCAGATTCTGCCTTTCTCTCTACCAGCTTATAAGAAATAACTATAAAGAAGGCTGGAAGAATTTTGGCTATCGTAGTAGCAAGAATGGGAAAGACAATACCAGAATAGACACGTTCAATCGACTGGATGAGTGGAACGGGGAAAAAGGAAATCGTGTACTAATTACTGCTGAACAGGGAATTGGTGACCAGATTTTGTTTGCATCCATGTTAAGCGAAATGGAGCGCTCGTGCTCGCACGTCACAGTACAAGTAGACAGGAGACTGGTTCCTCTTTTTAAGCGTTCGTTTAGAGGATGCATTGAGATACTAAGTGAAGACGACCAAGTAGACCATTCCGACTTTAGTGCACAGATTGCGATGGGAGACCTTGGGAAACACTTTAGGCAACATTCACGCACCTTCACAAATCAGCCAGAGAGTTACTTGATTCCCGACAAGCAGAGGGGCGTTGCCTTTCAAGACTTAATGCAAGGCTCTAGCAGACGAAGAAAGATTGGCTTAAGCTGGAAGTCATACGGCCAAAAATACTACAACAGAAAGAAATGTATTCCATTAAGTCAGATTGCATCACATATAGCCGAAGTTGACGCAGACTTTGTCAGCCTGCAGTACGGAGACTGCGCCATGGATATCGCAGCCGCATTCAAAATCTGCAACGTATCCATAACCGAAATCGCTAGCCTGAACACAATGAATGATATCGATGGCCTTGCCTCACTGATAAGTGCTTGTGACGCTGTAATCACAATATCGAACATCACGGCCCATTTAGCAGGCGCACTAGGTGTCGAAACACATCTATTAGTTCCTGCATCGCCACACTTTTACTGGGGACTTGGTAAGAGTTCAACAGTCTGGTATCAGTCTGTCACTATTTATCGTCAGACAAGTGATGGAGACTGGAGCATGGCGTTGCAGGAGCTTGCCACGAACTTGCGAAGCAAAAGACAGAAATATTCGTAGACAGTGCGAGGGTATTAGCTAGGGTCGAGAAGTTGCCTAGCATCGGGCCATTGATTAACAACCTAGGACAACGAGAATTGAGGGAATATCTCCATAGTAATAATCAGAAATAGATCCAAAGCAGACCATACTAAGCCAGACTGGTTTTATGGACGGTCCCCTTCGTTAACTCTGAACCGGTGGACCGCCCCTGATCGGGGCTCCCATCAATGAGCAGGCGCAGCACGCACATTCTTATATTTAAGCTCGAGTCCCCATAGAGCAGATCAGTGGTCGCAAGACGATCCAGAAGATTGCCGCTAATCACGCAATCAACCCGATCCAGGTGAGGCAGTGGAAGCAGCAGCTTCACAATGGTGACGTGGCCCCCGGAAGTCGGTCCAGGGTGAATGAGAGTCCTGATCCGGCCAGACTGGGCTGGGGACTTCACCATGGCGCATCCGCCACACAGCCGAGCAGATCAACCGCAAGCTCAAGACCGCTGAGCAGTTGATCAGCCAGTGCAAAACCGTAGCCGACGTTTGCCGCGCTATCGAGGTCACCCAGCCGACCTAACACCACTGGAAGCAGCAGTACGGCGGCATGCAGGCCGAGGAGACGAAACGGCTGACCCAATTGGAGAAGGAGCACACCCGTCTCAAGAAGCTTCTGGCAGAAGCTGAGTTGGAGGAGGCGATGCTCAAGGAGTTGGCCGAGGGAAACTTCTGAGCCCGGAACGACGCCGCAGGGCCGTAGTGGCCCTGCGGCGTCGTTCCGGGTATCGGAGCGGTTCGCCTGCAGGGTGGTGAGCCAACACCACAGCACCCAGCGGCATGCCGGCAAGGTTGTCAACATCGAGGAGGCCGAGCTGGGGCAACGGCTCCGAGAGATCGCAGCCGAGGACATCCGTTGGGGCCGGCGGATGGCGTACCGCATGCTCAGGCGGGAAAGGTAGTTGGTGAACCACAAGCGCGTGCACCGCCTTTGGCGGAAGGAGGATGTCCCGTGTCAATCAGGTTGATGTGTGGCGTCAATCTGATTGACCGGTGGGTCCGGCTGTTCTGATCCCTCCTGGCGGCTGAGAACGCTGTTGGGATCGTGATCGTGACCAGGCTGTCGCGACGCGTCAATCAAGTTGTGGGTTGCGCGTCAATCTCACGCCAGCTGGCCCCGTTGTCGTGTCGCCGCCTTGCTTCTGCTCGGCTGCAGCGTTGGTGGTGTTGATCGTGACCGCCATGACGCTCGCGTCAATTACGTAGGCGGGTCGATTGCATCGCTAGAAACCCGTGCAGCAGCTGCTTTCTGCCGGTAGCTATCACCCTTGATGCCCACGATGTAGCAGTGGTGCACCAGCCGGTCCACCGCCGCCACGGTCATCGATCCACTGGGGAAGATCTCGTCCCACTCCCTGAACGGCTGGTTGGAGGTCACCAGCAGGGATTTGCGCTCGTAGCGATGGCAGATCAGCTCAAACAGCACCGAGGTCTCGAGCTCGTTGCGACGCACGTAGGAGATGTCGTCGATCACCAACAGGCTGTAGCGATCCAGCTTCTGGATCAGCGCCGGCAGCTCATAGCTGGCCTTGGCCTTCTGCAGCAGCTGCACCAGGGCCGTGGCAGGAAAGAAGCGGCAGGCCTGGTCCTGCTCGATCATCGCCATCATGATCGCAATGGCCAGGTGGGTTTTGCCCACACCGCTTGGTCCAAACAGCAGCAGGTTCTCGGCCTGTAGCAGCCAGGTGTGGCTGCGGGAGCGGACCTGGAGCTCCTGCCAGTGCTTGGGTTCGAGGTGCTGGTGATCAAAGCCATCCAGTCCCTTTTGCCACGGGAGATGCGCCTCGCGCAGTAAGCGTTGGCGCCGGGCAATCAGGCGGTGGTCAACCTCCTGCTCACAGAGGGCATAGAGGAACTGGGCCGGGCTCCAGCCTTCTGCCTCAGCTTGCTGGCAGAGCGGCTGCCAGTGGCTGCGAAAGCGCGCGAGTTTCAGCTGTTTGAGCAGGAGTGGCAAGGCCGCTTCCACCGCCTGCGAGCGGGGAACCGGAGAGGAGGTGGTCATAGGAGGCCAGCAGGTGTTGGGGGATCACGGGATCAGGCAGGGCGCTGCGACGCGGCGGCACCCGGAAGCGCTGCTGCAACAGCGAGAGAGACAGAGCCTTGCGTTGATGGGCTTTCTGCAGGAAGGCGAGCACCAGCTCAAAGGACGCCACCCGCACGGCCACATACAGCGCCTCAACCAAGGGCCTCCGGCCCACTCCGCTTCGCTTCGTATACAAGCGAGCAGCGCCGTCATGGTCACCGCCAGCGAGCAGGTGCTGCCAGAAGTCCCACCAGCGCTGGTCGGGGAAGAGGTGGCGCTGGTAGCGGCAATGGAGCAGCGCCCTCGGTTTGGCACGCAGGCCGTCGATCAAGTGCTCCAGATCGATGCACCAGGCGCGCTTCTCGCCGGAGTCGCCATAGGCACGTGGGAGCTGGCAAACCCAGTCGCGACCGAGGTAGACGACCAGCCGGTCATGGTGCAACAGCACCGCAACCTGACGGCCAATCAGGCTTGGCGGAACGGAGTAGACAACCTGGCGCTCCTCAATCGTGCTGGTGCTCCGCACCCGCACCGTCAGCAGCTCGTAGTCCGCAAAGCGGAAGGCTGGCAACGCTGAGAGGTGTTCCAGCTCCTGCTCATAGCGCCGCTGGCGCCGGGCGTTGAGGGCGCTGAACACCTCCGCCAGCAGTTCGCCATATTCGGCGGGTTCCTCGAAATCGCAGCTGCCGCGCAGGATCAGCTTTTGCTCCAGCCGCCGTTTCACGTGGCCGTGCGGTGCCTCGATGATCCCGTTTTCATGGGCCACGCCGCGGTTGTTACGGCTGGCGCTCAGGCCGTAGTGAGCGCAGAGCGCCTGGTAGCGAGGGGTGTGTCGAGGGCGTAGCTGCCGTCACGGTTCCGGCTGGCGGCCGATAGGCGATCCGTGCGCAGTTCTTTTGGCACCCCACCGCAGGCAGCCAGGGCGTTTTGCAAACCCTCGGCGAGCGCCACAAAGCTCTCGCCGCCATGGATCACCTGGCCGTAAGCCCAGCCGCTCCACGCCAGGCGGTAGTGGAACAGCAGGTGCGGAAACGGTTCTCCCCGCAGGGTGATGTCCACCCGCTTGACCTTGGTGAAATCACAGAAGCCGATCTCGCCGGGCTGATACGCCAGCGGGAACATCACCTCAGGCGCCGGGCCATGGAGGGCCTTCCATTGCTGCACACGCCGCTGGAGCGTGCGTTTCACCGAACTCCACTCCTGATCTGGCATTTGCTCCTGCAGATGCTCCAGCAGCGTGGTGGGCGTGAGGGCCGGATGGTGTTCAAGCAGGGGCAGCAGCAACGGCTCCCACACCGCCGCCAATGGGTCAGCGCGTCGTCTGCCGCGGGGCTTGGCGGACTTGGGTTGCAAGCGACCGGAGTCGATCCGGTGAGCACTGCTCGCCGAAATGCCCGCCGCTGCGGCAGCCACCTCCTGGCGGCTGCCGGCTCGTCGTTTGGACATGTACAGCGCAATCTGTTGAGCGGTGAGGGGAGCAGGCATGACCCGGTGCCCTGCGCATGGCAACCGGATTCAGCGCAACCCCTCCAGAGCGGTCAACCTGTTTGGCGCGACCCCTCAACCTGATTGTCGTCGGACACCCGTACCAGGTGTAGGCCATGGACGTCCAGTTCAACGCCACCGCCGATGGTCGGCGACTGAAGTTCCTGAACGAGATGGATGAGAACAGCCGTTTGTACCTGGCGATGCGTGTGGGTCGGCGTTGTAACGCCAAGGATGTGATGGCCGTGATGGAGGAGGACACCAGCCTCTATCAACCGCCGGCATCATCCGCATCGACAACGGCCCCGAGTTCATTGTCCACGCGCTCAGAACTTGGTGCAAGAACAGCGGCACAGCCACCACCTACATCGAGCCAGGCTCGCCATGGCAGAACGGCATTGTTGAATCCTTCAACAGACGGTTCAGGGATGAATACCTCATCGTCACGGATCCTGAGGCCCAGGGCTTGGCCATTCGCTGGCGCTGGGAGTACAACACCCTCAGGCCCCCATTCAGCTCTCCAGGGGGGTACGCCCCTGGAGGCAGATCAAGCAGCTGCTGCATGACCACTCACTCTCATTGCTCCTGGACCATGAAGGGGGTCACGTCATCAGGAATTTGAGGGCTCGCCAATCCATGGTCTGATCGAATTGAAAATGAGTGGCCAAATGTGGTGGGGATACTCGGCCCGAACAGTTCCCATTTGCCACCGGAAGGCCTCGATCGCTTGCGTAGGCGCGTAGGGACACTGCCGCAGCCCCTCCTCCTGCTAGATGCGTTGCACCCGCTTGTGATTGATGCTCGAGCCATCCACCGGGGCCGCCTGCACTGAAGCCGGCGCCCCAACGCACGTGGCACTGGGCAAGGTCCCGAATTCGCCTGCGCATTTTCTGCTCCTCGATCGCTGACACCGTGTTGGGTATGCGGTTCTGGCCCGCCAGACGGCAGCGACGTCACTGAGACAACCGATATCGATCCTGCAGAAGGGATACGTCTCTGCGGCGTCGCTCCAGGCAAAGAATTTGCCTTCACAAGCGCCTTAAGCATTGCCGTGTCGAGCTCAGCGTCAGCCAGCAAGCGCGTGAGGCGGGCATTCTCCTGATCCAACTCCTTCAAGCGTTTTGCCTCTGTAGCCTTCATCCAACAGTAGAGCCGATGCCAGCGGTGAAAGTTCGGAGCCGATTCCTTAAGGGAGCGACAGAAATCAGCGAGAGTATGGCATTGGTTGAGGAGCTGCTCAGCAGTTCGAAGATTGCGGTTGATATTGTCGGGTGTATATAGTTTGGATTTTTGGAGCTTCTCACGGCCAAGTCTTGACGGATGGAAAGCTGACATAAGAGCTAATTCAGTTTCTTGATTCCAAGTCAGGCCAGTGCAACGTTTGCGTCTACAAGGTCGACAGTAGAAGCAGCGCCATATATTTTTACGCCCTCAGTAGCCACCTGGAGCCGTGCCGCGATCACCAGGGTATCCCTGTGGAGCAACTGATGTATAAGAGACAGAATATGCAGTAACTGGCCATTGTCCAACATTGACAAACTGGGCAGCGATGGATGTGACCGAAGGACTGATTGACTAATAAAGAAAAGGCGGAGGTTTGAAGAAGGTGACAGTGGGCAATACGTTGAAAGGCATGAGTAAGCGAGGCTGGCAAGAAATTGAATGCTATACCACGGAGGGGTGAGGTTAGTTGTCAGGGGGTGGTGGGGCTGAGCTAGATAGGTTTTACGCGGTGATTGGCGTCCCATCAAGAAGCCGCCTCAAAGGGCGGCCATAAAAGCCCCTCCGAGAAGGGGCTTGAATTAAAACATCGCCAAAGATCAGGCAATGAATGAGAAGTTTGCACCAAGAAGGGGCGTACTCACACCAGCACTGAGAACAGCGATATCAGTGACTTCCCAGTTAGCACCAATGGCAGTAGCAGCAGCGGTGTTACTAGTAACGGTTGCCACAGCAAGCCTCTGCACTCCAGTACTGACGTTGTACTGGATGACAAACGAATCGTTCGCAGTCAGAGCGCCATTAGTCGTAATAGCTAAGTTTTCCAAGTCTGTCTCCAAAGCTGCAGCGTTTGCTACAGATGCGGCTGTGTAGTTAAACACATTAGTAGCTGCACCGATTGTAATAGCACCACCAATATCTTGAACAGTAATTGGTGCACCTGCGACAACAGATGCATTACTGCCTTGGACAAAATCGATTGTTGCCCCCACAAAAGTAGCATTAGCAGCTTCTAGGGAACCAAGGCTGAATGCCGCAACATCATTTTGACCTGAGGTGAAATCGGTAACAGTATCAATAGTCAGGCCAGAGGTGAATCTAAACTGATCGGCTCCAGTACCGCCAGTCAGTGTATCTGCAGCCAGTCCACCGGTGATGGTGTCTGCGAAACTGGAACCCTCAAGTGTGTCGTTAGAACTTGAGCCAACTAGTGAATAACCATTAGTGCCAATGGCGGCAGAGAGGTCATAATTCACTGCTGTTCCAGCAGGGGCGGTAATCGTTGCCGTCCCCGAGTTTGAAGTCACAGATGTAGCTGTAAACCTACTAGACGTGGCCACTACAGATGCGCCTGAGCTAACGACGAGGACATCGGCCACCGTATCAGTCGTCAGCAGGTCTGTAATGGTATCTGAGCCGAGATCTACGAAGAAAGTATCAGTGCCGTTACCACCAGTCATTACATCATTTCCAGCGCCGCCCTGAAGCGAATCAGAACCATCGCCACCACTGAGGGAGTCGTTGCCGCCGCCAGCAAACAAATAATCGTTACCGCTGCCTCCCAAGATAGTATTATCGACTCCTGAACCCTGCGAAATAGTGAAGGTGTTAGAAGTAATACCTACGTTAATACCAGAAATAACGTTAAGATCAGAGCTGGATGCGGTTCCATTGAAACTGGGCTCAGCTGTTCCAAGACTGATCAGGGAATCAGCTGCATTGATTGGCGACGAACCCACAAAAATGACTTGAGCATTAACCGAGCTTGTTGTAGAGCCAGTTGTTGACTGGAGAGAATATGACGTGGAGCCTGACAGGAATATAGTCTGATTTGAACCGGATCCACCACTAAATGTAGTGAGGCTTGTGGGGGAAGGTGACGGCGGGCCAGAAATAGATTGAATGTTTAAATTATTCGGAGCAGCGTTTAGCGATGTAGAGAGACTTACAAGTGAGGCACTGTCAGCATTGTTCTGAGTAACAGTAAAAGCTGTTGGTGCTGGCGTGGGCGTGGGCGTTGGAGTCGGGGTAGGAGTAGGAGTCGGGGTAGGAGTAGGAGTCGGGGTAGGAGTAGGTGTAGGTGTAGGAGTAGGTGTAGGAGTCGGGGTAGGAGTAGGTGTAGGTGTAGGAGTCGGGGTAGGAGTCGGAGTCGGAGTCGGAGTCGGAGTCGGAGTCGGAGTCGGGGTAGGAGCAGGACCTACGGCTGTGCCACGTGGGTTGTAAAGGAAATCAATCGCGATCTCGCCTTTCTCAACACGCAGGTTTTTGTTCTGCAGTGAAGGATCGAAATCAAAAAGCTGACCGTTTTTTGTGTAGTTCGGAGCGGATCCGTTTACATCCTTGAATTCAAATCTGATTTTCTTGTTTTTATTTTTAAAGACTTGCCTAACGCTAGAATCAATGTCTGCATTGCCGTCGATGTCGAAAATGTCGCTGCCGAGACGGCGACCCGTCTTCTTGTTGAATGCCTTAACCTTGAGGCCGCTAACATTGGTTGCGCCGTCAAGCTGGATGTCGACAAGGAATTCCTTGGCCATGACACGGAAAGTGTTTCGACTTTATTGTAGCACGCCTGTCAAGACCTGCGCTGCACGAGTATGCTCAGCCGTTTATTTCAGCAAATACCCACTTCTGGGTATCACAGCAGATTAGTTGCTATGCATAAAAAGTTGAATTTGGGTAGTAGGCAATTATCAGCTCTACAGGGATTTTACACTCCTTCGAAATGCTGCATGGAAATCCTGGGGCACCGCTCCTGACCCGACGCTACAGCGTCAGCTCGATCCAGCCAACAAAAAAGCCACCCTCTCGGGTGGCTTCTCTGTCTCATCACCTCAGCTGCTGATCAACAGCAAGCTTTGAGGCGTGAGCTGGTTGGAGCAAAGAATGTTTTACCTGGCATCGACCTATTTTCTCAGGGGGCTACCCCCCAAATATCGTCGGCGCTGC
>NZ_JAHRXJ010000013.1 GCF_019104765.1 Synechococcus sp. HK05
CCAGCAGGCAGGGAATCATCAGAACGCCGAACCAACCCACATAGAGGCGATTGTCGGTGCTGGTGACCCACTCGCAGAACTGGTTCCACGCAGAAGCGCCTTGGCGCTGCTGGATGGTGGTGGTCATGAGTACGGGATACGTAGTGCTCAGCAGCCAAGCCCAAATGGACTCGTTGATGAGCGGGAAGGAAGGACAGGCCGGAAACCCGCCCTGCCACGCACCAATGTAACGGATGTTTGCGCCGTGTGACGCGCTCTTAAGGATGGGGTGGGCCGCAGATCCGCTGATCGCTCCGATCAGCCGGACTGATGCAACGCCTGGTCAATCCTCAAGATCGCTGCTAGGAGTTGCCTTTCTCCGCCCAGGCCATGCGCCTCTCCGCCCTGTCTCTGGCCGCCGCGCTGCTGCTGGTGGGTTGTCAGAGCCAGCCCACTGCCGAGAACGAGCGTCTCAATCGCATTGAGCTGCGGCTCCAACAGCTGGAGCAGCGCCAGGCCAAGCCAGGAGCAGGTAACACGGCCGACCCCTCCGGCAAAGCGCCGGCAGGCCCTGTGAAATCGCTCACCTTCCGCATGGGCACCGCAGACGATCGGCTTCGCATTTACTGGGCCGATGGCACCAGCAGTGATTTGCCCTGCACCAAGGAACAGAGCACCTGGGCCTGCGGCTGATCCCCTAACCCCGTCTCATCTTTGCCATGCCACGCATCTTCTCGATCGCCAGCACTGTTGCGGCTGCCGCAGCGCTGGCCCTGGCACCAGCCGCTGGCCTCTCCCAGGGCGTCGATCAAACCCTCGAACGCATTAATCAGCTGCAAGAACAGGCACCGGCTCGCCAGCGTGCCCTCAACCTCGCTCGCAACACCGTGGTGAAGCTCAACGGTGGGCTGAGCAAATACATGCCTGCCGCGTGCATGTTCTCCACAGGCGGAAGCGGAGGCAGCTGCTTGGTGAGCAGCACTGCCGAAGGATTCCTGTTCCGCTTCAACGGTGGCGCCCCCGGTTGGCAGCAGATGGGCAAGCCCCCCACCATCACCACAGAGATCCTGATCAGCCCCGACGGCCGCACCGTGCAGCAGCTGATCTACAACGGCCCCGCCATCTGAGCCCACCGGCTCAGAGCCTCTGCCCAGCTGGGCTCGCAGGTCCAGCACTCCCGGCGGCAGAGGCTCAAGGCGATGCCCTTCTCGCCATACGCCGCCTCATTGATGAACACCGGCCATCGGGCCAATGGGTCGGTGTCGGGTTCAGGCGCGTAGGCCAAGCCGGTTCCATCGGCCCTCCAAAACAGCGGATCGCCGGGCTGGAGAGGCCGCCAGTCACGGTGCTGCAGCTGCGGGTGCAGAGCAACAGCCGGAGTGCCATCCGGCTGACGGAGCAGATCAAGGCTGCTGTGATGCAGGTGAACCTGGAGGGATCGGGGTAGGCGGAGCGCCCCAACGGCCGCCGCGGCCAGGGTGTCGAGAGCCGCTTCCAGGGCCAGTTGGGTCTGCCGGCAGATCGCCGCCGACACCAACCCCTGGGGCACCGGCCCCACCTCAATCACCAACCCCACCGGCCAGCGCTCCACCAGAAACCCTGTCTGGGCCGCATCCGCCTCATGCAGATACACCGGCAGGCCTAGGCGGGCCTGGATACCGGCGGCCAGGGCGAGATCTGCGGGCCGGCGGCCGTACACCACCAGGGAATTGCCCATGGCGCTGGTGGTGCTGTGCAGATCGAGGGCCACGGCGCAGGGCACCTGTCCGTCAGGACCATGGGCCGCCAACAAGGCACGGGCCCGCAGCACCTCGCGCTCGCTGCGGCTTGTGTCCGCAAACAACTCTGGGGTGAAGCAGCGATTGAGATCGCGATCGAGATAACGACGATTGGCGGCGAAGGCCTCCGGATTGCCGATCTCCAGCTGCAGCGCAAGGCCCGAGGCCTGCAGCAAGTCCGGGCGCGCACGCCATTGCTCGAGCAGCCAGGGGGCATTGCGCTCGTTGCCATGGGTGGCCGCCACCACCAGAACTCGGCCCTGGCCCATGCCTGTCCTTCGGCTCGTTGTTGCGCCAGCCTGGCAACGATGCAGCGCGTGCGGCGATGGCGATTCCTCCTGGGGTGGTAAGCGCCGCCCGGGCCGGCTGGCGCTGGCAATGGCGACAGCTGATGCAAGGACTCGGGCCCGCCGACAGCGATGGCCACTACCGACGGCCCGCCGCAGCCTTCAGCGCGCTGCCACCGCTGCCGGCCACGGCGGCGGAACCGCAATCGCATGTGCTGATCGTGGGGCGCAGCTGCCCCTGGGCTCACCGGGCCTGGCTGGTGTGGACGCTGCGGCAGTTGCAGGACTCGATCGAGCTGCTGGTGGTGGAGCCCGATCCAGAGGCCGGGCGTTGGCGCTTCAACACCCCGTTTTTGGGCTGCAGCACCCTGCAGGAGCTCTATCGCCGCTCCGGGGCCGCCGCCAACCAACGGGCCACCGTGCCTGTGCTGGTGGACCGCAGCAGCGGCCGGGTGGTGCTCGGGGAGAGCGCGCGGCTGATCGAGCTGCTCAACCAATGGCCAGCGCCCATGACCGCGCCCGATCTAGCCCCACCGGAGCTCCGTGCACAGGTGGGCAGCTGGCGAGACCTCTTTCAAGGTGCCGTCAACGACGGGGTGTATCGCTGCGGCTTTGCGCGCAACCAAGCGGCCTACGACCGTGCGGAAGGCGAGCTCTTCGCAGCGCTGGATGAAGCCGAAGCAGCCCTGGCCATGGCTGACGCCGGGCCCTGGCTGTGCGGCACCCACCTCACCCTGGCGGATGTGCAGCTCTTCCCAACGCTGATCCGCCTGGAGCTGGTGTACGCACCACTGTTCGGCGTGTCACGGCGCCCCCTCTGGCAGCTGCCGGCCCTCTGGCGCTGGCGCCAACGCATGTATGGGCTGCCTGGCGTGGCCGACACCTGCTGCGATCAGGCCTGGCGCCACGACTACTTCGGTGCGCTGTTCCCCTTGCACCCGTCGGGGATCGTGCCCGCCGGCCCAGCCCTGGTCACACTGGTGCAAGCACCGCTGCAGCCATGACCAGCTTCGAAGGGGTGTACGGGCCGTACAGCATCACGGCCGACGACGAGCGCGAGGTACTGGGCTACCGCCTGGCCCTGTTCACGGCAGCCCTCGCCCAGGCGGGCCTGCTGCTGCAGTGGAAGCAACTGGGGGAGGCCTGGCTGTGGCCCTGGCTAGTTCCTCTGCTGCTCGGGGTTGGCCTGGCCCTGCGCTGGATCCACATTTATCTGCGGCCGTTGCATCGCGCCCTGCAACTGCTGTGGTTGCTGGGGTGCCTGGGGTTTGCAGCACTGGCCCTGC
This sequence comes from Synechococcus sp. HK05, assembly GCF_019104765.1. Lineage (NCBI taxonomy): Bacteria > Bacillati > Cyanobacteriota > Cyanophyceae > Synechococcales > Synechococcaceae > Synechococcus > Synechococcus sp. HK05. The sequence goes on from NZ_JAHRXJ010000013.1 coordinate 3,331, forward strand.
GGGCGGGTCCCACCGGGATGGCCGCCGCCGTGGCGGCTGATCCCCGCTGGATCTGGGCGATCGGGCTCTTCTTTGCCGCCCTGGCGGGCATCGGCTTCAAGGAATTCTTCTGCTTCCGCCGCCCCGAGGCGATCGGGGTGACGTTGCTGCTGCCACTGGCCCTGCTCGGTGCCCTGAGCGGACTGTTGCCCGTAGCAGCCAGCGGCACCTTGCTGGGGCTGGAGGCGGGCCTGCTGCTGGTGCTAACCCTGCGCAAATTCCCGATGCCGGCGCACGCGGATGTGGGCGACAAGAGCGTGTTTGCTTATCTGGAAGCGCAGCGGCAGCAACCCAGACCTTGAGCCTGATCAGCCTGGTGGATGTCCGCAAGGACTTCGGCATCCGCACCCTGTTTGACGGCCTCAGCCTGCATGTGGGCGAGCGGGAGCGGCTGGGGCTGATCGGCCCGAACGGAGCGGGCAAATCCACCCTGATGCGGGTGCTGGCGGGGCAGGAGCCCCCAGGCGCCGGCGAGCGGCGCACCCTGCCCCAGGCGCGGATTGTGCTCGTCAGCCAGGAGCCGGAGATGGATCCCGAGCGGACCGTGCTCGAGCAGGTGTTCGCCGAAAGCGGCGAAAAGATGCAGCTGCTGCGGCGCTACACCGAAGTGAGCGACGCCCTGGCCCACGCCCATGCCAACGGCGACGACGACACCGCCCTGCTCTCGGAATTGGGCGAGCTCAACGCCCGCATGGACCAGAGCCAAGCCTGGGATCTGGAGCAACAGATTCGCGAGGTGCTGCAACGGCTCGGCATCGGCGACACCCAGCGCCGCGTTGGCGATCTTTCGGGGGGGTACCGCAAACGCCTCGCCCTGGCCGCAGCTCTTGTGGCCGACCCGGATGTGCTGCTGCTCGATGAGCCCACCAACCACCTCGATGCCGACTGCATCCAGTGGCTCCAGGGCTACCTACAGCGCTTCCGCGGCGCCCTGGTGCTGATCACCCACGACCGCTATGTGCTCGATCAGGTGACCAACCGGATCGTGGAGGTGGACCGCGGCGAAGCCCGCAGCTACAGCGGCAACTACGCCTACTACCTAGCCCGCAAAGCCGAAGAAGATGCCGCGGAAGCCGCCAGCGAAGCCAAGCTCCGCAGCGTGCTGCGGCGGGAACTGGAGTGGCTCAAGCGCGGGCCCAAAGCCCGCAGCACCAAGCAAAAGGCGCGCATTCAACGCATCGAAGCGATGCAGGAGCAGCCCAAGCGCCAGGCCAAAGGGCAGCTAAGCCTCGCCACCAACCAGCGCCGCCTGGGCAAACGGGCGATCGAAGCGGAAGCGCTGGGGGTGTGGGCCAGCGACGAAGCGCGCGATGGCGGCGCCTCACCCCTGCTGCAAGCCTTCAGTTACGACTTCAGCCCGGAAGATCGGATCGGGATCATCGGGCCCAATGGCTCTGGGAAATCCACCCTGCTGGATTTGATCGCCGGGAGGCGCCAGGCCCACGCCGGCCGGATCGAACTGGGCAGCACCGTGAAGCTGGCCTACTTCGATCAGCACAGCCACCACGTGCTGGAAGACACCGATGCCGCCGGTCGCCAGCGCAAGGTGATCGATGTGGTGAAGGAGGCCGCCAGCACGGTGGAGCTGGAGGGCTCCACCCTCAGCGCTTCTCAATTGTTGGAGCGCTTTCTGTTCCCACCGGCCCAGCAGCACCAGCCGGTGAGCAAGCTCTCAGGCGGCGAGCGCCGCCGGCTGCACCTCTGCCGCCTGCTGATCGAGGCCCCCAACGTGCTGCTGCTCGATGAGCCCACGAACGATCTCGACGTGCAGACCCTCACCGTGCTCGAAGACTTCCTCGAAGACTTCCGCGGCTGCGTGGTGGTGGTCTCCCACGACCGCTACTTCCTCGATCGCACCGTGGATCGGCTGTTCAGCTTCGAGGACGGCCAGCTGGAGCGCTTCGAAGGCAACTACAGCAGCTATCTCGAGCGGCAGCAAAGCAAGGGGGCGTCAAGCAGCCATGGCGCGGGCACCAGCAGCAGCCCGGCGCCGAAACCCGAAGCACCCAGCGCCACTGCAGCCCCGGCCCCCGCGAGCAGCACCACCAAAACCCGCCGGCGCAGCTTCAAGGAAACCCGGGAGCTGGAGCAGCTCGATGCGCAGCTGCCGCAGTGGGAAGCCCGCCGCGGCGAACTGGAGGGCCTGCTGGCCGCAGGCGGCAGCGACTACGCCGCCCTGGAAGCCCTCAGCGCGGAGCTCTCCGAGCTGCTGGCGCAGATTACCCGTGGTGAAGAGCGCTGGCTCGAGCTCAGCGAACTGGCTGGCTAGCGCTGCTGCGCCGGCGGCGCAGCTGATGGGGAAGATCCGCCGCTGAGGGCCGGCAACCTCCAGGCCGAGCTGCGAGGTCACAACGAGGGGCGGGTGTGGGGCTCGAGCCCAGCCAGGGCTGGCGGCGGATCCGACCGGTGCGGGCCTCCTCCTCCTTGAGGGCGGTGGGCTTGTAGTCGTCTACGCCGCGCTGCAACGCCATCTCGTCCCCCATACGCCGCAGGTACAGATCGAGCGACCACTGCACCTGGTTGTGTTCAAACGCTTCGCAGGCCGCCTGCAGGGAGCTGAAGCGCTGGCTCACCAGACCGCTCGGAGCGCATTGCTTCCACACGAGCACGTCGTCGAAACTGAGGCCGGTTCGCCACTGGCGCTGCTCGGAGAGGTAGCAGTGATGCTCCGGACCATTGATCCAGTACAGGCGATCGCGATCGTCGATGAAATGGCGATCGCGGCGTTGGCGAATGCGTGTCATGGCCCCAGGAGCCTGGTGCCTTCTCCATAGCAACGCTGGCGGAAGCGCGCCGCATTCCAGGGCAGCAGGCCGAAATCAGAAGCCCACCACAAAGATCTCCTGCTTGGGGTCACAGCCCGTATGGTGTGCACGATGTCGAGCGGCCGAGCACTTCCGGCCTCCTCCATGAGCACCATCGACGAGCACATCGCGAAGGACAAATCCGAGATCGAAGCGGCACGCGCTGCCGGCGATCAGGGCAAGGTCCGCCACCTCGAAGAGGAAGTGAAGGACCTCGAGGAGTACAAAGCACATCACCCCGAGGACAAGCACGACCCAACCCCGCTTGAGGTGTTCTGCGACCTCAACCCCGACGCACCTGAGTGCCTCGTCTACGACGACTGAGTCGTCACCCCCGCGGCGTCACCCGGAAGCGAGCTTCAGATCCCGAGCTCCTTCCAGGTGGCTGCCAGCAGCTTGTCAAGGTTGGCTGAAGTGGCAGCTGAGATCGCCAGAACGGGCCGGCCGCAATGGTCGCTGGCCATCTGGATCCGCTCCTCGAGCTCATCATCCAGCAACAGCTCTGTTTTGTTGAGCGCCACCAGGCAGGGGCGCTCCTCCAGGCCGTTCCCATAGGCCTGAAGCTCCTGCTGCACCACCTGCAGATCGCGCACCACGTCGTCGGAGCTGGCATCCACCAGGTGGATCAACAGACGGGTGCGCTGGATGTGGCGCAAAAAATCGTGGCCGAGGCCAGCTCCCTGGGCGGCACCGGCAATCAGGCCCGGGATATCGGCAAACACGGTGCCATCTCCGGTGGGACGGCGCACCACACCGAGGTTGGGTACCAGGGTGGTGAAGGGATAGTCAGCGATCTTGGGTCGCGCCGCGGACAGCACCGAGATCAGCGTGCTCTTGCCAGCGTTGGGCAGGCCGATGATGCCCACCTCCGCCAGCAGCTTGAGCTCGAGCTGGAGGTTCCATTCCTCGCCATCGCGGCCCTCGGTGCACTTCTCCGGTGCCCGGTTGCGGTTGCTCAGATAGTGGGCGTTGCCGAGGCCGCCGCGGCCGCCAACAGCCACCAGCAGCTTCTGGCCTTTGTCGGTGAGATCACCCAACAAGATGCCCGTACGCAGGTCGCGCACTTCGGTGCCGCAGGGCACCTTGATCGTGAGCCCATCACCGCTGGCACCAGTGCTTTTGTTGGGCCCGCCGCGGCGACCATCCACGGCTTCAAACAGCCGCTTGTATTTGAAGTCGAGCAAGGTCTGAAGGTTGGGATCGGCCTCCAGCCACACATCACCGCCACGGCCACCATCACCACCTGAGGGGCCGCCTGCCGGCACATATTTCTCACGGCGGAAGGCCACAATGCCGTCGCCGCCGCGGCCCGCCCGCACCGCAATGCGGGCCTGATCGATGAACTGCATTTGACCAACCCTAGGATCGGGCCGCCGTGTGGCCTGGTCTTGGCAGAGGTTCGCTTCCAGCAGGTCAGCAAGACCTACCCGCCGCGCCGCGGCAGTGCGCCGGTACAGGTGCTGCGCCAGGTGGATCTGCAGATCGCCGATGGTGAATTTCTGGTACTCGTGGGCCCCTCAGGCTGCGGCAAGAGCACGCTGCTGCGCCTGCTAGCGGGCCTGGAGGCCCCCAGCGGTGGCGACATTTTTGTGGGCGATCGCTGCGTCACCGGCCTGCGGCCGGCGCAGCGGGACGTGGCGATGGTGTTCCAGAGCTACGCGCTCTACCCCCACCTCAACGTGGCCGACAACATCGGCTTCGGCCTGCGCCGCCAGCGCCGGCGCAGCACCGCTGAGCAACTGCAGGACGGTCTGCACCGCGCCAGCCGCGGCCTCCCCAAACCACTGCGCATTCCCTCCAGCCGCGAAACGCGCATCGAAGCGCGCATCCAGGACGTGGCGGCCACCCTTGAGCTCGACCATCTGCTCGATCGCCTGCCCAAGGAGCTCTCCGGCGGCCAGAAGCAGCGGGTGGCCCTGGGCCGCGCCATCGCCCGCCAGCCGGCGGTGTTCCTGATGGATGAACCGCTCAGCAATCTCGACGCCAAGTTGCGCACGGGCACCCGCGCCCAGATCGTGGAGCTGCAGCGCCGCCTCGGCACCACCACCGTGTACGTGACCCACGACCAGGTGGAAGCGATGACCATGGGCCACCGCATCGCCGTGCTCAACCGGGGCCACCTGCAGCAGCTCGGTACTCCCACCGAGCTCTATCAGTGGCCGAGCAATCTGTTCGTGGCGCAGTTCATCGGCAGCCCGCCGATGAATCTGCTGCCGGTGCGCAGCGCAGGCCAAGGCCAGCTGCAACTCGGCAGCCGCCGCTTCATTCCCGAAGGCCCCATGGCCGAGGCGCTCTTGCAGTGGCAGGCCCGCGGCGGCAGCGAGGATCTCCATGGCGGCCTGCGGGCCGAGCACCTCAAGCTCGCTCCCGCCACCAACCGCAACCTGCCGGCGGAGGTATGCCACGTGGAGGGCCTGGGCAACGAACAGCTGCTCACCGCACGGCTGCTGGAAGGCGATCACCTGGTGCAGCTACGAGCCGAACCCGATCAAGCGCTGGTGCCGGGCCAAAGCGTGCACCTCGAGGTGGATCCTCATGGCTGGCGCCTGTTCGATCAGGCGGGCGAAGCAATCCCAAGGCCCGAACCGGCCAGTGCAACCAGCCGCGAACCGGTGCTGCCGGATCTGAGCTGAAGCGATAGGCCGCCAGGCCCTTTATTTCGGCCAGATCACGCTGCAGCCCTGGCCGCCATCCCCTTGCTCAGCATCGCTGACGCGCTCCACGTAGGGAACGGTGGCCAACCACTCGCGCAGGCCGCGCTTGAGCTTGCCGGTGCCGATGCCGTGGATCACCCAGAGAGGGCCGCTGGCGGTGCGCAAGCGCTCCTCCACCGCCGCCTCCGCTTCATGCACACGCATGCCGCGCACATCCACGGTGTTGCGCTCCGTGCGCACATCGGGGCTGCGGCTGCCGACGGGGGTGCGGCTGCGCACCTTCACGGTGGCCTCCGGCGGGGCGGGCTTCTCGCCGTTGAGCCCTTCGATGGCCGAGAGCTCCAGGTTGAGCCGCATCACGCCGCAGCGCACGGTGAGCTCACGGCCATCAGCGGAGAGGGCCAACACCTCGCCGGCCTTGCCCAGCGACAGCACCCGCACCCGATCACCCACACCGGGCCTCCAGCCCTTGTGATCGCGCCGTTCGGGCTGAGGCCGGTGCTGCTGCTCGAGCTTCTTGAGGCGTTGACCAGCGCGACGGGCCGTTTCGCCGAGGCTGGAGGGATCCACATCACGGCCCTGGCGCAGGCGGCGGATGATCCGTCGCACCTCTTTCTGGCCGTCACGGATCGAGCGTTCAAGCTCCTGGCGGCGTTGCTCCTGCAACTCAGCGCTCTGTTCTTTCTGTTGCTGCCAGCGCTGGAGCAGCTCCTCGTGCAGGAGTTCGGTGCGAGCCAGCAGCGCTGCAGCCTCCTCGGCAGCTTCTTGTTGCTTCTGCCGCTGGTTCTCCAGCCCAGCGATCACCTGATTCACCTCTCCTTCACCACGGGGCGCCAACAACTGCTGGGCTTCATCGAGCACTGCAGCATCAAAACCGAGGCGATTGGCGATCGCCAAGGCATTGCTGCGCCCGGGAATGCCCCACTGCAGGCGATAGGTGGGCGACAGGGTTTCCACATCGAAGGCCACCGAGGCGTTTTCGAAGCGGGCGTCGTTGTATTTGAGGGCCTTGAGCTCTCCGAAGTGGGTGGTGGCGATGGTGAGCCGCGCCCGCTCCGCCAGCTGGCGCAACAAGGCGATCGCCAGGGCTGTGCCTTCGGCGGGATCGGTGCCGGCACCCACCTCATCAAGCAGCACCAGCGAGGCTCCGGCTGCGCTGGCCAGATCCGCACCTACGGGCGGTAGCGCCTCAAGGATGCGGGCGATGCGGCGCACATGGCCGCTAAAAGTGGAGAGGTTTTGCTGCAGCGACTGCTCATCGCCGATATCCGCCAGCACCTGGGCACACCAGGGCAGGCGCGGGCTGCCGCTACAGGGCACAAACAAACCGGACCGGGCCATCAAGGCCGCTAACCCCACGCTCTTGAGGGTCACGGTTTTGCCGCCCGTGTTGGGGCCCGTGATCGCCACCACCCGCAGCCCCTCATGCACCCGCAAGCTCACCGGCACCACCGCCCGGGAGCCTTCGCGGCGCTCCTGCCAGAGCAGCAGCGGATGGCGCAGCCCCTCCAGCTGCAGCGGCGCCAGCGGGTCGGCATCGAGTTCGGGACGCACCGCCCCTAGCCAGGTGCTGTAGCGGGCTCGCGCCAGAGCGCAATCGAGCAACAGCAACACCCGCTGAAGATGCTCCAGCGCCGGTTGCTCCTGCCCCACAAGGCCGCTGAGTTCGAAGAGCACAGCCCGCTCCGCTTCCCGCTCTTCACCCTCGAGCTGGCGGAGCCGATTGCCCAGGGGAATCACCGCCTGGGGCTCAATGAACACCGTGCTGCCGGAGGCGGAGCTGTCGTGCACCAGGCCCGGCAATTGGCTAGCGGCGCCGGCTTTCACCGCCAACACCGGACGGCCGTTGCGCTCAGAGATCACACTGTCCTGGAGCAGGGCGGCGTAACGACGTAGCAGCTCGTTCAGGCGATCGCGGCGCTCCTGGCGGGCTGAACCGATCTGGCGGCGCAACTGGGCGAGAGGCGGACTGGCCCGATCGGCGACGCGGCCACCGTCTTCAATGCAGAAGCGCAGACGCTGCTCCAGTTCTGGCAAGGTGCGGAGCTCTTCCACCAGCGCCGTGGTGGTGGGCCTCAACTCGGGATCATCGATCTGGCGGCGGAGCCGGCGCGCCGCTGCCAATGTTGTGGCCACATCCAGCAGTTCATCAGCTGAAGCCACCCCGCCCTTGGCACACAGCTGCACGGTGCGGGTGAGCTCCGCCACCCCCTGAAAACTGAGGCCGCCCTCTAGAACTCCATCGAGGGCCAGCAGTTCGGTGGTTTGCGCCAACAGCTGGCGGCTGGCCTCAAGGCTGGGAGCCAGCGGCAGCTCACGGCACACGCGACGGCCTGCCGTGGTGCTGGCGAAGCCGGCCACATGCTCCCCCAGGCGGGCCCACTCGAGCAGCTCGAGGGCCTCACGCTGAATGCCACTGGAGGGGGCTGCCGCGTGAGGCTGGCGTGCCGGTACGGCGGTGTCCCCAACGGGATCTCCATGGAGATCGGCACCAGGAGAATTGCCCAGGGCGAATTCAGCAGGCAGCGCCTCCTGCGACCCGGTTTGCGGTGCAGCCGTCACGCCGGAAACACCGCAATCGGTTCGGCGCCGGTGTTGGAGGGAATGCCACCGGCCGGCTCGTACAGCATCTCCAGCCAATTGCCTTCCGGATCCTGCATGTAGAACGACGCAGTGCCGTCGCGGTGGTCGTGCACCGGCCCGCAGCTGTGGCCCTGCTCCACCAGCTGCTCGCGGATCCGATCCACCTCAGCGCGATCGTTGAAGTGGAAGGCGAAGTGGGGGCCAGCGGCGCGATAGCTCGGGCTCAACAGGGCAATGCCTTCGCCGGTGGCAGGCCACTGCACGTAGCACCAGTCGTCGGCATCCCAGGTGAGCCGCAGGCCGAGCCCGAGATAAAAGCGCTTGGCGCGATCCATGTCTTGCACCCGCAGGGCGACATGGCCGAGTCGGTGGCTGGCGGACATGGACCTGATCGACGATCCTTCCATTGTCAACGCTGTCACCCACCGCGGAGGTTCGGCAGAAATCATGGTGCGAGAGGACGGCCTGCCGTGAACCTGAAGCCATCCCTGCACACCCTCAAAGCTTGGGTGCATCGCCAGGCCGGCGATCCGGAGGGCCAGGTGCTGCTCAGCCTGATCAGCGTGGGCAGCCTCACCGCGCTTTGGGCCCTGTTCTGGCCGGTGCCCACCGAGGTAGTAGGCCGTGGGGTGGTGATTGTGCCGGGCGGCGCCACCATCGTGGATAGCCGGGCCGAAGGTCAGATCCGCGAGCTGAAGGTGAAGGTGGGCGATCCGGTGCGCCAGGGCCAGTTGCTGATGGTGCTCGATCAACCGGCCCTCGAGAAACAGCTCGAACAGCAGCAGCGCGACCTGCGCGAACTGGAGCAGATCAACAACGATCTCAACCGCCGCGATGCGATCCGCCTGCAGGCCGCGCGCGACGTGCGCGATACGGCTTTACGCAAGCTGGAGCGCGAGCGTCAGCGAGTACGCAACCTGCAGACCACCTACGCCCAGAAAGTGGCCGATTTTGCCCATCTGGCCCGCACTGAGGTGGTGGCACCGCTCTCCCAGGAGGTGGTGAGCACCTCGGATCGCAACACCCAGTTGCAGGTGGAGCTCGATGACCTCGCCATCCGCGAAAAAGATGTGATCAGCGCCTACACCAAGGTGAAGCTCGACATCGACACCGAGCAGCAGCAGCGGCGCTTTCGCATCGACAACACCCGCCGTGAAGTGCGGGTGACCGAAGCCAAACTCAAATACCAGGGCCACCTCACCGCCAAGCGCGATGGCCGTGTGCTCGACCTGCAGGTGATCCACGGCCAAACCGTGAAACCGGGCCAACGCCTCGGCACCCTCGGCGCCGCCACTGCCACGGCTTCAATCAGTGAGAGGCTCCGAGCCATCGCCTATTTCCACCCTGCCGATGCCCGCCGCCTGCAGCACAACCAGGGCATCGAGGTGGTGCCCGACTGGCAGCAGCGCGGCCGTTTCGGCGGCATCCAGGGAGTGGTGGAGCGGGTGAGCCTGCTGCCCGCCACCCCGGAAGACATCAACACCACCATGGGCAACCCACCCCTGGCTGAATCGCTGGTGGCCAGCGGCCCGGTGGTGCGCACCGAGATCGAGCTGCTGCCCAGCCGCCGCAGCGATGACGGCTTCCGCTGGACCCTCTCCAACGGCAGCAGCGTGTTTCCGATCCGCGAAGGCCTCACCCTCAAGGCCCACGCCTACGTGGAATGGCGCACACCGGTGAGCTATGTGCTGCCGATCCTGCGGGATCTCACGGGCACCTACCGCACCCCCAGGCTGGATCTGCAGCAGGATCAGCCCAGCCGCCGCCAGGAGGGAACCCTGCCATGAAGCGTGAATGGCCCTTCCTGGCCCTGGAGGTGGTGCTGCTGTTGGTGCTCCTGCAGAGCAATGCCCCCGAGGTGTGGTTCTGGTTTATCGCCCTGCTGGTGCTGCTCACCTGGCGGAGCCTGGCGCTGCGCCAGCGGCTCACGCAGCGGCTCACGCAGCGGCGCCAGGCTCAAGCTCAAGCGGCTACGGCGGAGCCACCGCCGCCAGCGGCAGGGTGAGCGGCAGGTTGGGCTGCTGCTCGGGCTGAGCAGGCACCGGCTGCAGCTGGCGCAACATGCGGGCGTAGCTCACATTGGCCAGGGTGGTGGATTCGGCGATGCCTTCCATCGAGCGGGTGAGCAGGCTGATCGTTTCGCTCACATCGGTGTAATCCGCCAGACCCAGCTGGTAGCGAGCCCGCGCATCGCGAAACGCTTCCCGTGAGGCCTGATACGACGCCTCTGCGGCCGCCAGCTGACTGAGGGAGGCGCGGTAGTCGTAGAAGGCAGTTTCCAGCTCCTGGCGGATCTGATTGCGCTGGCGAGCCAACCGCTGCAACACCGCTTCAGCCGCAGCGCGGCTGGCCTGGGCCTCACCTCCCGACACGCCGGCATCAAACAGCCTCCAATGCAGCCGCAGGCCCGCCACCCAATCGGCACTCTGGCTGGAGAGCTGCGGGATGTTGGAGGCGGCGCAGCAGCCCTTGAGATCAATCACCGGCTTGGTGAGAACATCGGCACCACCCCCGCCGGCGGCGAACAACTGCAGGCTCGGCAAGAGCTGAGCCTTTCGGCGATCGGCCTGGCGCAGCAGGGCCTGGCGCTCGGCCGCCAGCTGCTCGAGGGCTGGGTTATCCCGAAGGCCAGCCACCACGGTGGCGTCGAGCGGGAGCGGCCAAGGGGGTTGAAGCGCCACATCGCTCTGGGCCCTGAGCTGGGTGCTGAAGGCCACATTGAGCAGGTTGGTGAGGGCCTGCCGGCGGCTCTGGCGCAGGGCTTCGGCCTGTTCTTGCCGGAAGCGGCTCTGCTGCAGCGCCGCTTCGGCCCGCAGCAGATCGAGCCGCGGCACCAGTCCGGAGCGCTTGAGGGCCCCCACTTGGTCGCGCACCAGGGCGTCGTTGCGCACCACCGCTTCGCGGATCCGCAGCAACTGATCCGCCAGCTGCAGGCCGTAGTAGGTCTCGCTCACCTGCAACTGCAGCTGGCGCAGGGCATCGCCGTACTGCTGCAGGCTGGCGCTGAGGCGCTGATCCTGCTCCGCCAGAGCGGCGCCGCGCTCAAAGCTGATCAACTCCCAGTCGAGATCCAGGCTGCCCCAACCGCCACCGCGGTTGGCCTGGATGCGGTTCCAGCCGTTCGGCTGCACCAGAAACGGAGAATTCACAAAGCCCTGGGTCTGCGTTGGAGACGTGGGATCAGCTGGGTTGGGCTTGTAGACGGGCAGCGGGTTGTACAGGCCAGCGTTGTCCTGCAGCACCAAGTTGTAGTCACTCCGCTGCGCGAAGGAACCGCCCAGGTTGAGCGCCAACCGCGGCCAGAAGCGCCCCTGCACCGAGCGCTTCAAACCGCGCATCTCATTGATATGGGCGCGGCGCTCCGCCAGCTCGGGGTTGTTGGCCACCGCCACCTCCAGGGCCTGAGCCAGGCTGAGCACCCGCTCCTGGACTTGATCAGCGGCGGCGGACGTGGCGGGCACCGCCAAGGGGTCCGGGGGACGAAGAGCGGGATCCGAAAGACTGAAGGGAAGGGGCGTGCTGGCAGCACCCGGTCGCAGCGCCCCATCCAGCTCCTGCAGATCGCGCTCGAATGCAGCGAGCGAACGCACCAAACCCGGTGAGGGCGGCACCGGTGTGGTGAGTGGAGCCGCCGTGGCCGCCGCTGCCAGCCAGCAGCCGGCCCCCAGCCCCACACTGCCTCGTATCAGCGCACGCACCACCATCAGGAGGCCGGCTGGTCCATCGCCGCCGCGCTTTCACGCTTGGCCCGCTGGGCCATGTCGTGCAGGCCAACACTGGTGCGCGCCAGGCAACCGATCGAGAAACAGATGCAGGCGCTGCCGAGCAGGCCCCAATGCAAGCGGCCACTGAAGGCGTGGATCTTGGTGACCATCAACAGCACCGCCACAGCCGTGGCCCAGGGGATGCCGATGATCAACAGAACAGTGGAGCGGCTCATGGCGGCAGGGCTCAGTGGAGCACCAGGTGCTCAAGCTGTTGCTCAGCCGCCGTGCGGCGCCGGTTCAACTGCGCCAACACCCACGACACCTTGCACACGCAGCCGATCGAGAAACAGATCGAGGCGCTGCCCAGGAGCCCCCAGCCATGGCCGTGGAGGCTGAAATCTTCAGCCAACAGCAGGCGGAAGGCCAGGATCGCCATCAGCGAAGCCGCGATCCAGGGCCCGTGAACCCACAGGAGGAGATAGCGGGCCATCGGGGGTCACGCAGCACCTGAACCCCCGGAGGATCGCACTGACTGAGCCTGCCCTCAACCCTCGCGCAGCCACTGGGCCGCGTCGCAAGCGTGATAGGTGAGGATCAGATCGGCGCCGGCCCGCTTGAAGCAGAGCAGGGTTTCGAGCACCACCGCCCGTTCATCGATCCAGCCCTTCTCGGCAGCCGCTTTCACCATCGCGTATTCGCCGCTCACGTTGTAGGCCGCAATCGGCAGCTCGCTCTCCTCGCGCAGGCGATGAATGATGTCGAGGTAGGCCAGGCCCGGCTTCACCATCATGATGTCGGCCCCTTCCTGCTCATCGAGCTGGGCTTCGGTGATGGCTTCACGGGCGTTGGCCGGATCCATCTGGTAGGTGGATTTGTCCTTGGGGATCGGCTTGCTGGCCGCCGCCCGGGGCGCTGAATCCAGGGCCTCACGGAAGGGCCCGTAGTAAGCGGAGGCGTATTTAGCGGTGTAGCTGATGATCCCCACATGCTCAAAACCCTCTTCATCGAGGGCTTCACGGATGGCGCCAACGCGGCCATCCATCATGTCGCTGGGGCCGATCAGATCCGCGCCGGCGCGGGCCTGGGCCACGGCCTGCTTGCAGAGAATCGCCACCGTTTCGTCGTTGAGCACCACACCCTCGCCGCTCACGATGCCGTCGTGGCCATCGCAGGAATAGGGATCAAGGGCCACGTCGGTCATGATCGCCATGCCGGGGTGCACCTCCTTGAGCCGGCGGATGGCGCGGGGGATCAAGCCGCCTTCGTTGAAGCACTCAGCGCCGTCCTCGGTTTTCAGGCCATCGGCCACCTTCGGGAACAGCACCACGCAGCGGATGCCCAGATCCCAGGCGCGGCCCACTTCCTGCACCAGCCCCTCGAGGCTCCAGCGCTGGCAGCCGGGCATGGCACCAATCGGCTCGTTGCTGGCGCCCTCGTGCACAAACAGGGGATAGATGAAGTCGGCGGCGCTGAGGGAGGTTTCGCGCACCATCGCCCGCAAGGCAGGGGAACGGCGCAGGCGACGGGGGCGGTAGGTGAGCTCCATCAGGGCAGACGCAGGGCCTTCAAGCAGGGCCGGATCCTACGGAGCCCAGCCCTCAGCTCACATCCAGCTCCAGCTTCACCACATCCACTGGACCGCGCCCTTCGGCGTTGAGCTCTTTAGCGGCGCGCAAGGCCGCTTCATGGGCATGAAACAGATGCGCGGCCTCGGCGTCCATCACTTCCAGCAAGGACTGACCGTCGGCGGCGATCGCCAGGAATCGTCCACTGGCCTGCACCTGAATGGCGTAGCGCTCCGGCTGGGTGCAGTCCTGGGGATGGGCCGGATCGAGGTGGGGTGACCAGAAATGCAGCACCGGCTTGGTCAGCAGGCTCACAGGCTTCACCGTAATCAATTTCGGCAAGGACACCAGCCCAGCAGCGCATAGGATATTGCAACTCATTCGCAATAGCGAACCGTCATGGCTGCATCGCCCCGGCTGGTGGATCTGCCCACAGGTGCAACGGCCACGGTGGCATCGCTCAGTGCGGATCAAGGCCTGCGGCAGCGCCTCGAAGCGCTCGGCCTGCGACCGGGGCAAGGGGTGCAGGTGCTGCGTCGCGGCTGGTGGTCGGGGCCGCTGCATGTGCGCGTCGGCATGACCGAACTGATGCTGCGCCGCCGCGATGCCGCCCGGGTGAGCCTGGCCGCGTGAGCAGCGTTGCTGTTCTCGGCATGCCCAACACCGGCAAGTCGACCCTGTTCAACAGACTCACCGGCCATCACGCGCACATCGGCAACTGGCCAGGTCTCACGGTGGACCTGATGCAGGCCGACCTGGAGCTGGCGGGGCATGCGCTTCAACTGATCGATCTGCCGGGCATCTACGACTTGCGCGGCCTCAGCGACGACGAAGCCGTGGTGCGTCGCTTCCTGGAGCACACGCCGGTGGATCTGGTGCTGGTGGTGCTTAATGCCAGTCAGCTCGACCGGCAACTGCGTCTGGCGCTGCAGGTGCAACAGCTGGGGCTTCCGGCCGTCCTGGCCCTCAACATGGCCGATGAGGCCGCACGCTTCGGGGTGCGCATCAACGCCCCGGCCCTCAGCGAAGCCTTGGGGCAACCTGTTGTGCCCCTGAGCGCCAAATACCGCCAGGGCCTGGACACCCTGCAGCATGCCCTGGTGGCCCAGCTGGAGGCCCGCGAGGCCAAGGCGACCACGGCGGCCGAACAGCTCGAGGAACGGCTGGCCGCGGGGGATGCCGATCTTGACGGCGCCATGGCAGATCTGGTGACGCGCTGCGTGTCGCTGCCGGGGCGCTGGCGCGACGGCCGCAGCAGACGTCTCGATGCGGTGCTGCTGCACCCACTGCTGGGGCTGCCGCTCTTCTTCCTGGCCATGGCCCTGATGTTCCAGGGCATCTACGCGATCGGCGTGCCCGTGCAGGAAGCACTAGGCAGCTTGCTGGATCACGTGGGGCAGGGGGTGCTCAAGCCCCTGCTCGAACCGCTGCCGAACCTGGTCCAGGGATTTCTGCTGGAAGGCCTCTATCAGGGCCTCGGCACGGTGATGGCCTTCCTGCCGGTGATCGCTCTGTTCTTCCTCGCCATGGGTGTGGTGGAAGACAGCGGCTATCTCTCGCGTGCCGCCTATCTGATGGATGCCTTTATGGAGCGGCTGGGCCTCGATGGTCGCAGCTTTGTGCTCTCGCTGATGGGCTTCGGCTGCAATGTGCCAGCGATCCTGGGCACACGGGTGATGCGGGATCGGGGGCTGCGGCTGCTGTCGATGCTGGTGATCCCCTTCTCGCTCTGCTCAGCCCGCCTGAACGTGTTCCTATTTATGGCGGCGGTGTTTTTCCCGCCACGGATCGGGGGGCTGGTGATCTTCGGGCTTTATCTAATGAGCTTTGCGGCGGCGATGCTCACGGCCCTGCTGTTCCGCGGCCGCTTCCCCAATCACGAACCGCTGGTGCTGGAGCTACCGCCCTACCGCCTGCCCACGGCCGGTCAGATGCTGAGCCGCGCCTGGAGCGAGGTGAAACATTTCTGGCTCTGGTCCCGCCGCTTCATCATCTTGGGGGTGGTGGCGGTTTGGCTGCTCAACAACCTGCCGCTGGGTGTGGAGCCCGCCAGCAGCGCCAGCCTCGCGGGCCGTCTCGGCCAGCTGATGCAGCCACTGCTGGCGCCGATCGGCATCAATCCCAAATTGGCGGTCGCCCTGCTGTTTGGCTTCATCGCCAAGGAGATTGTTCTGGGCGGCCTAGCCGTGATTTATGGCCAGGCGGATCCCGGCGCCCTAAGCCAAGCGATCGCCAGTGATGTGAGCTGGCCTCAAGCGCTGAGCTTCATGGTGTTCACGCTGCTCTACACACCCTGCCTCTCCACGGTGGCGGTGATCCGCAGCGAATCCAAGCGGCTGAGCTTCACCGTGCTCAGCGTGGCCTGGTCGCTGCTACTGGCTTGGTTGGTGAGCCTGGTGGTCTACCAAGGCTTCACACATCTGCTCTGAGCAAGAGTTCACGCCGGAGAGCTCAGGTCCAGTTGCCGCCGAACATATCGTCGTAACCCTCATAGGGGTCGTACTCGGCCCAACCGGGGCTGGCTTCATTGAAGAGGCCGTAGCGGGCTGACTCGTCGTCCATCAGCGTGTTGCCGGTGGGCTCGGTGTTGCAGGTGATGCCCCCGCCTGAGGCGGGCTGGCAATCGGTGAACTCCACTCCAGCCTGGGCCGGCAGCACGGCGGCCCACAGCAACAGAGGAACAAACCAGCGAGTCATGGACGCCACGCAGGGTGCACTGAGATGATGGCTCCTCCCGTGAGCCTGAGCGCGATGTACACCGACTGGACCGCCGTTGCCCTGCTGCTGCTCACCGCAGCTCCCCTGCTGCTGGTCGTCGCCACCACCGCCTTTTTCATCTGGCGCCAGAAGTCGAAGCGCTGATTTCGGCGCGGGCCCCTCTGGGTGGGCGCTGGCAGGGTTCGGCGGCGGGTGGCGCCGCCGGATCCGGCAACCCAAACACGGTTTCAAACACAGGGGTTTGGCCCTGCCCCAGGCACTCCAGGCAGGTGCGATAGCCGGCAGCCTCCGTACGCAACACGCCGCTACCGCCGCAGCAGCTGCAGGTGCTGTTGATCCGCTGGGCCTCTCGCTGAGAGCTGGTCATCGTGCATCGCGCTGATGCCGTTCACTCTGGGGAGTTTTGAGCGGTTTGATCCCGAAGCCTTCCTTAAGCCTCTCGAGGCTGCAGTGCTCCAGCAGCTCACGGCTGCTGAGCCGGCTGCCGGCAGGCACCAGCTGCAGGCTCGCCGCCATCAGCCCCACCACAGCGGGAGCATCCAACCCTTGCTCGGCCAGGCTGTCGAGCCCGCAGCTGCCATCGCGCTTGGACAGCCGCTCACCCTGGGCATCCCGCCAGAGGGGCAGGTGCCAATACCGCGGTGGCTCACCCCCCAAGGCGTGCATCACGGCCACCTGCGGAGCCGTGGCACTCCAGAGATCATTGCCCCGCACCACATCGGTGATGCCCAGGGCCAGCTCATCCACCGCCGTAGCCAGGTGATAGGCCAGAAAGCCATCGGCCCGGCGCAGCACCACATCGCCCACCTCCGTTTCGGCCTGCAGGCTGCCGCTGCCGGCCAACTGCTCAGGCCAGAGCAAGGCGCCCGGCTGAAGACGCAGGCGCCAGCTGGGCAGCCGACCCTGCTGCAGTCCCCAACCCTCGCGGCGATCACGGCAGAAGCCCGGATACACCGGCGCACTGCCATGCGGTGCCGATACATCCGCAAGCATCCGGCGGCTGCAGCGGCAGGGATACAGCTGCCCGCGGCGACGCAAGGCCGACAGCACCGTGGCGTACAAGCCTCGGCGCTCGCTCTGGCGAATCAAGGGGCCATCCCACTCCAGACCCAGCGCCCGGAGATCGCTGAGGATCGAGGCTTCGGCACCCGGGCGGTTGCGCGGGGTATCGAGATCGTCGATCCGCAGCACCCATTCCCCACCCTGCCGCCGGGTGATCAGCCAAGAGAGCAGCGCCGTGCGCAGGTTGCCGAGATGGAGCCGCCCGGTGGGAGAGGGGGCGTAACGACCTCGATTGCCCGGCCGGCCGGCGAGCTGACGCTGCAGGTGCTCGGGCAACACGGCGCTGGGACGGGTGGCAAGACACCCCTCAAGCATCTCCCATCAAAAAAGGCGGCCCTCAGGCCGCCTCAACGCACCGATTGGCGAGGCTGTGATCAGCCCTGCACGCGATCTTTGAACAGCTTGCCGGCGGTGAAGGCAGGCACGCGCTTGGCGGGGATTTTGATCTTGTCGCCGGTCTTGGGGTTCAGACCCTGACGGGCAGAACGCTCGCGGGGCTCGAAGGAACCGAAACCAAGGATCGAGACCTTCTTGCCTTCCACCACGGAATCAATGATGGTGTCGATGGCAGCGTCCACCACCTGGGCAACGTCGGTTTTGGTCAGCTCAGTGCGGGCGGCAACGAGATTGACGAGATCAGCTTTGTTCATCGGACTGGGGGGAAAGCCTCTGGGTCAGTAGCAGCCGGGCGGCTCGGGAACACCGACCGCCACTGGGTTCAGCGCGCCAATGGTATGGGGGTTGGCAAGGCCCGGCAACCATCGGACCCCTTTTGCAGCCATGGTTTTGCCACTTTTGTGCCCCAATGGCCACCGAAGCGGCTCGAATCGGGGCTCAAACGGCCTGTTGGCTAGCCAGGGCTGCCAGGTCGAGCTGTTGGAGCAGCAACCGCGCCGATGGCACCAGCGCTTCGCCCCGCAACGCCCCCAGCCCAGCCCCGCTCGCCAGCCACTGCGGCTGCTCGGGCGGCAGCCAGGTGCGCAGGGTCTCGAGGCTGCGCAGCCAGCGGTCCCAGTGGAAACTGCGGCGCGTGCGCAGCGGCCCCGCCTGACCAGGAGCCAGGGGGCTCAACAGCCGACCGCAGAAGAGGATGGAGGCCTGCTCCGCCAGCAGCACTGCAGCGCCGGGGCTTGGGCCCGGTGTCCACAACAGCCGCAGCCCAGGCTCCAGTTCGGCCTGCGCGCCAAAGCCGATCCGTTGCTGCACCCCTGGCAGCAGATAGGCCTCCTGTTCCTGCACGTACACAGGCCAGCCCAGGGCCTCCTGAAACCGGCGCAGGCGGCCATGGCCTTCACGGCCTGTGAGCACGATCCGGCCGGCGGGCTGCTCCTGCAGGAAGGCGAGGTTGGCGTCGGTGAAGGCGGGGCAATCGATCAACACACCCGCGCCGCCCTCCGCCAGAGGCTCCAGCCACCAGGCGCTTCCGCCCTGGCTCTCGCGGCTGGGGGCAAACAACCAAAGCCCCTCCTGAACCAACCGCGGCGGGCGACCGGCGGCCATGGGTTGTGCTTGGAGCCGAGACATCGGGGGGCAGGACCCACAGACAACACCTAGCTTGTGGCAGCGGCCCCCTGGCTCCGGTGCGCACGATCCGACTGGGACAACCCTGGCCCCTGGGGTCGAGCGCCACCGACACGGGCGTGAATTTCTCCCTGGTGGCCCCGATGGCGACCCGGGTGGAGCTGTTGATCTTTCCCGCAGGCAACGCGCCGGAACCCGACCAGGTGGTGGAACTCGACCATCACCACCGCTCCGGTGATATCTGGCATGTGGAGGTGGAAGGGCTCGGCATCGGCTGCTGCTACGCCTACCGGGTCTTTGGCCCCCTGCAGCCGGGCCGTCACGGCTTCAACCCTTCGAAACTGCTGCTCGATCCGTGTGCCCGAGCGATCACCGGCTGGGATGTCTACCGGCGGGCTGATGCGGTTGGGGCGATGCCCAACACCGCCAGCTGCCTGAAGGGGGTGGTAACCGAGCGCGACCGCTTTGATTTCCGCGCCGCGCCGCGGCCGCGCCACAGCTGGCAACGCACGGTGATCTACGAGCTCCACGTGGGGGGCTTCAGCCGCGGGGCCGGCAGCCCCGTGAGTCCGGCCGCGCAAGGCACCTACCTGGGACTGATTGAGGCGATTCCCTATCTCAAGCAGTTGGGCATCACCACGGTGGAACTGCTGCCGGTGATGGCCTTCGACCCCCACGATGCGCCAGCCGGACGCCTCAATTACTGGGGCTACAGCCCCTTGAGCTGGATGGCCCCGCACCACGCCTATCAGCAGGGCGACGATCCGCTGCAGATTCGCCACCAGGTGCGCCAACTGGTGACCACCTGCCACCAGGCCGGCCTGGAGGTGCTGGTGGATGTGGTGTACAACCACACCTGTGAGGGCAACCAGGCCGGGCCCACCCTCAGCTGGCGCGGCATCGACGACCGCAACTACTACCACCAGAACGCCAAGGGCGATTACCTCGATGTGAGCGGCTGCGGCAATTCCATTGCCGCGAACCGCCCCCATTCCCGGCGGCTGATCCTCGAATCGATGCGCTGCTGGGCGCTGGAGCTGGGGGTGGATGGCTTCCGCTTCGACCTGGGCATCGCCCTCAGCCGCGGCGATGAGCTGGCCCCACTGGATCACCCACCCCTCTTTGAGGAGATCGAATCCGATCCCGAACTCGCCGATCTCAAGCTGGTGAGCGAACCGTGGGATTGCGGCGGGCTCTACCGCCTGGCCGATTTCCCCGCCCGGCGCGTAGGGGCCTGGAACGGCCGCTTCCGTGATGACGTGCGGCGGTTCTGGAAAGGGGATGACAAGAGCTGCTGGCCCATGGGGCAGCGCCTAGCGGGCAGCCCGGATCTCTTCGGCGGCCAGCCGGCACTGCTGGGCCGCAGCATCACCTTCCTCACCGCCCACGACGGCTTCACCCTGGCCGATCTGGTGAGTTACAGCCAGAAGCACAACCTGGCCAACGGCGAAGACAACCGCGACGGCGATAACCACAACAACAACTGGAATCACGGCGCGGAGGGCCCCAGCACCGACCCCGCCGTGACCAGCCTGCGCAACCGGCAGCTGCGCAATCTGCTCAGCTCACTACTGCTCAGCCCCGGCGTGCCGATGCTGCTGATGGGCGATGAGGTGCGCCGCAGCCAGGGAGGCAACAACAACGCCTGGTGCCAGAACAACATCCTCGGCTGGATGCACTGGCAGCCCGATGCCGACGATCAGGCCCTGCAACTGTTTGTGCGGCGGCTGATCCACCTGCGCCACCACCTGGCGGACCTCCTCAACCCGGAGATCCCGCATCCAGAGGCGGGGAAAGCCCTGCGCTTCGATCAGGCCGGCCATCTGGTGCGCCAGTGGGATGGCGTGAAGCTGGGCCAGCCGGATTGGGCCGCCTGGTCGCACACCCTGGCCTGGAGCCTGAACGACCACGAGCGAGGCCCGCTGATCTGGTGCGGCATGAACGCCTACCACGAGGATCTGAGCTTCGAGATCCCCCACTGCAGCAGCGACTGGCGCCGGGTGATCGACACCGATCAACCCAGCGGCGACGACTGCCCCGCCGAACCCATCCCGATCAGCGGCAGCAGCATCGCCATGGGCAGCCGCAGCCTGGTGCTGCTGGTGGCAGCCCCCCTGATGGAAGGGCATCAGCTGTAAGCGGGCTGCGGGAATCGAACCCGCATCATCAGCTTGGAAGGCTGAGGTTTTACCACTAAACTAAGCCCGCAGCAGTACAAACGCTCTACGGCGTTCGCCTGTGGCCTGGCGCGCGTTGGGTTTCGCGCCGATTGCAGCATTATGACCTGCGTTCGGAACAGGCCCGTTGTCCGCCGCCTCACCAGAAGCCCCTGCCGCTCCCTTTGATGCGGCCAGCCTGCGGGGCGCCTCGCGGCTACGCCTGCTGGTGGCCTACGGGTTGGGGGATGCCGGCACCGGCATGGCCGCCTCCCTCATCGGCTTTTACCTCTTCATTTTCTACACAGCTGCGGCAGGCCTGCCCGCCTGGATGGCCGGCCTGGTGCTGATGCTGGCCCGCCTGTGGGATGCGGTGAATGACCCCGTCGTGGGTTGGCTCAGCGACAAAACCACAGGCCGCTGGGGCCCACGCCTGCCCTGGATCGTGGGTAGTGCCCTACCCCTCGGGGTCGCCATGGCCCTGATGTGGTGGCTGCCCCCCGGCAGCGAGTGGGTGCGCTTCTGGGTTTTCGTGGCGATTTCGGTGTTGGCGAACAGCCTCTACACCTGTGTGAACCTGCCCTATGCCGCCCTGGCGGCTGAGCTCACCACCGATGTGTCGCTGCGCACCCGGCTCAACATGGCGCGCTTCACCGGCTCGATCACAGCGGGGCTGGTGGGCATCGTGCTGGGGGGCCTGCTGCTGCGCGACCACCAAAACCCGCTGAGCTACTGGAAGGTGGGCGTGCTCTCGGGCCTGATCATCACGGTGTGCACCCTTCTGTGCGCCTGGGGCGTGGCGCCCTCCGCCCGCCACTGCCAGAAGCCCCTGGCCGAGAGCGGCACCACCCGGCGGCTGATCAAACGGGTGCGCAGCAATGGGCGCTTCATGAAGGTGCTGGGGCTCTACTTATTGCTGTGGTGCGCGCTGCAGATCATGCAAACCGCGGCCCTGATCTTCCTGCCCGTGGTGATGCACGTGCCCGAGGGCTGGAGCAACTGGATTCTGCTGCCGTTCCAGATCAGCACCTTGGTGGGGCTGCAGCTGTGGACCTCGGTGTCACACCGCCAGGGCCGCGTCCGCGCCCTCTACTGGGGCAGTGGCCTTTGGGTGAGCGGCTGCCTGGCCGCAATGCTGCTGGCGCCTCTGGATGCAGCGATCAGCCCCGTGGGGTCCCTGGGCAATGGCCTGCGGCTGGCGCTGCTGCTCGGCGCCATCCTGCTGGTGGGCCTGGGTGCTTCCACCGCTTACTTGATCCCCTGGGCCTTGCTGCCCGACGCCATCGACGCCGACCCGGAGAAACCAGCCGGCCAGTACAGCGCCTGGATGGTGTTCACCCAGAAGATCTGCATCAGCTTTGCCCTGTTCTTCTTCGGCAACCTGATGAGCCTCAGCGGCTATGTGGCCTCGCGCGGCATGCTGCAACCCGACAGCGCCCTGGTGGCGATCCGGCTGTGCATGGGCATCATTCCTGCAGTTCTGGTGGTCCTAGGCCTGGTGGTGATGCGCCGCTGGCCCGAGAAGGGTCTGCACCTGCAGCACCACCCCAGCGCTGGCTGACCCTCACCCATGCCCCAGATGTCCCGCCGCCGCCTCCCCGCCTGGCTTCGCCCCCGCTGGCTCACGCGCCTGGGGGAAAGCTGTCTGATCGGCGGCCAGGCCATGGCGGCCCTGGCCAAGGGCCAGGTGGGCATCAACGATCTGATGGCCGAGTTGATGGAGGCGGGCCCGGGAAGCTTCCTGATCGTGATCATCACAGGCCTGGCGGCCGGCACGGTGTTCAACATCCAGGCCGCTTCCGAGCTGGTGAAGCAGGGGGCTGGCAGCACCGTGGGCGGCATCCTCGCCCTGGGACTGGCCCGCGAGATTGCCCCGATCCTCACCGCCACCCTCGTCACGGGCAAGGTGGCCACGGCCTACGCCGCCCAGCTCGGCACCATGAAGGTGACCGAACAGATCGATGCGATCACCATGCTGCGCACCGACCCGGTGCAATACCTGGTGGTGCCTCGGGTGCTGGCGATGTTGATCATGACGCCCGTGCAATGCCTGGCCTTCTTCGGCGTGGCGATGTGGTCGGGCCAGGTGAGCAGCACGCTGCTGTATCAGATCCCCCCGGGGGTCTTCTGGAATTCGGTGCGCACCTGGATGGAGCCGTCGGATCTGCCGGCGATGCTGCTGAAGGCCGTGGTGTTCGGCCTGCAGATCGCCGTGATCTCCTGCGGCTGGGGGCTCACCACCCGCGGCGGCCCCAAGGAGGTCGGCACCAGCACCACCGGCGCGGTTGTGATGATTCTGGTCACCGTGTCGTTGATGGACGTGGTGCTCACCCAGTTGCTGTTTGGCGAATGACCGGTTCTGAAGCGCCCCTGCCCGATCCCAACCAAGGGGTGATCCTGGCGCCGAGCCCCTGGTTGCCCCTCGCGGTGGTGGTGTTGGGGCTGGCGAGCTTGCTGATCAACCTTTGGCTGGCCCTGGTGCTGAGCCTGTTCGGGCTGTTTCTGCTGATCCAGAGCCAGATCCTGCGACTGCAGTTCAGCGCCGATGCCCTGCTGGTGTGGCGCGGCAGCACGGTGCTGCGCCGCTTCCCCTACAGCGAATGGCTGAACTGGATCGTGTTCTGGCCGGCGCTGCCAGTGCTGTTCTATTTCCGTGAACAGCGCAGCATCCACTTTTTGCCGGTGCTGTTTGATGCCACCACCCTGCGCGAGCAGCTCAACCATCACCTGAGCGCCCAGCCATGAGCGACGACGTCTCCACCCCTGCCCCCGACACCGCCAGCGAGGCGCCTCAAGCGGACTGGACACAGCTCGCCCTGCGCGAGCTGCAACAGCAGCGCGATGCCCTGAAAGCCGAGATCCATGCGCTGAGCGCTCGCCGCGATCAGCTCCAACACGACATCAACAGCAGCTTTGCCGGCCAATCGGATTCGATCGCCCGGCGGGTGAAAGGCTTTCAGGACTACCTGGTCGGTGCCCTGCAGGAGCTGGCAGTCGCAGCCGAGCAGATGGAGCTGGTGGTGCAGCCCCTGGTGGTGCAGCCCTCCCCTCTGGATCAGGCGGCGGCGGCACAGTCCGCCAGCAGCAGCGAGGCTGTGCCCGCTGCGGCCCCGGCCGCTGCAGGCCTGTTCAGCGCCGATGAGCCCCTGATCCGCGAGCGGCTGCAGGGCTTCCAGGGCCAGCCCGATTTCTATGCCGACCCCTGGAAGCTGCGCCGCAGCCTGGAGCCTTCCGGGGCCAGCCTTCTCGAAGACTGGTTCCTGAACCAGGGCGGCCGCGGAGCCCAGCCCAGCAGCGGCAGCCGCAACCGCAATGCCCTGATCACGGCCGCAGCCATTTCGATCCTGGGGGATCTCTACGGGGAGCGCTTCCAAACGCTGGTGCTGGCTGGCACGCCGGAACGACTCGGGGAGTGGCGGCGCGGCCTGCAGGATTGCCTGGGCCTGGCCCGCGAAGATTTCGGCCCCCAGAGCGGCATCGTGCTGTTCGAGCGCCCGGATGCCCTGATCGAACGGGCTGATCGCCTGGAAGAGCGGGGCGAACTCCCCTTCATCGTGGTGGATGCAGCCGAAGCGGCTGTGGAGATCCCGATCCTTCAATTCCCGATCTGGCTGGCCTTTGCCGGCAGCCCCACCGAACTCGCCCTCGACGACGACCTGCTGTGACCGCACTGCTGCAAACCCCGCTGTTCTGCTTGCTGGCGGGCTATCTACTCGGATCGATCCCCAGCGGCTACCTGGCCGGCCGCTGGCTCCAGGGCGTCGACATCCGCAGCCTTGGCTCCGGCTCCACCGGCGCCACCAACGTGCTGCGTCAGTTCGGCAAGGCCCCGGCACTGGTGGTGTTTCTGGTGGATGTGCTCAAGGGCACGGCGGCGGTGCTGCTGGCCAAAGCGCTGCTGCAGCCACTCGGCATCACCGCGGAGAGCGACTGGTGGGTGGTGGCGGCCGGTCTGGCGGCGCTCGCCGGGCACATCTGGCCGGTGTGGCTGGGCTGGCGCGGCGGTAAGGCGGTGGCCACAGGACTGGGCATGCTGCTGGGGCTTACCTGGCCGGTGGGCCTGGCCTGCTTCGGCGTGTTCATGGCCGTGATGTCGATCTCAAGGATCGTGTCGCTCTCCAGCGTGATCGCCGCCCTGAGCCTGCCGCTGCTGATGCTCGGCTCCTTTGCCAGCAGCGGCACCGGCCTCCGGCCCGCCTATCTGGCCCTGGCGCTGGTGGCGATGGTGCTCGTGCTCTGGCGCCACCGCACCAACATCGAGCGGCTACTGGCCGGCACCGAACCGCGGATCGGCCAGAAGAACTGAAGCGCAGCTCTTTAGCCCAACTGGCGACTGCGTTCCGCCGCGGCCAGCACCGCCTCGATCAGGGCGGCGCGCAAACCACCGTTTTCCAAGGCGCGGATCCCGGCGATGGTGGTGCCGCCGGGGCTGCTCACCATGTCTTTGAGCTGAGCGGGATGGAGCTGCTGTTCCTGCAGCAACGCCGCCGTGCCAGCCAAGGTGCGCTGGGCCAGGTGATGAGCCTGCAGTCTCGGCAGCCCCGCCGCCACGGCCCCATCGGCCATGGCCTCAGCCACCAGCGCCACAAAGGCAGGCCCCGACGAGGTGAGCGCCAGGAACGCATCCAACTGGCTCTCCGGCAGCTGCAGCACCTCGCCCACCTGGCCAAACAGCTGCTGCACCCACACCTGCTGCTCAGCCGGCACCCCCTGACCCCAGGCGAGGCCGGTGAGCCCGGCCCGCACCAGGCAAGGGGTGTTGGGCACCGCCCGCACAATCCGCCAACCGGGGAACAGGCGCTGAAGGCGCGCCAGGGTGACACCCGCCAAAACGGAGATCAGCAACGGCGGCTCAACGCCTGTGGGCGCTGGCGCGGCGGCCGACACCCCCTCCAGTTGCTGGGGCTTCACCGCCAACAGCACAGCGGCACAGCCCCAGGCTGAGGCGGCCTCGGTGCTCACCTGCAGATCCGGCCGTTGGGCGCGTAAGCGCTCGGCAGAGGCCTGCGAGGCCACCGCCGCCTGCACACCCGCTGGGCTGAGCTGGCCGCTCTCCAGCAGGGGAAACAGCAAGGCCTGGGCCATGCGGCCCAGGCCGATCACCCCAAAGCTTGCGGGGGAGAAGCTGCTCAAGGGGCTGAGAGATGCGCTCAGCCGACGCTAGCGCCGTAGGTTTCGCGGCCCCAGGCGGGAGCGGGGGCCGCTTCGGGCTCCTGGGTCACATCGCGGGAGACCACGGTGGGGGAGGAGGGCTCTTCGCTGGCAGCGGTGGTGACGGTCACGCAGCTGGGGGCGAACAGGAAGATGCTCTCGCCCACGCGCTCCTGGTGGCCGTCGATGGCGAAGGTGCCACCGGCCACGAAATCCACGGCCCGCTGAGCCTGATCCGGCTCCATCATCGTGAGATTGAGGATCACGGTCTTGCGCTCGCGCAGGGCCTGGATGGCCCGGGGCATCTCATCAAAGCTGCGGGGCTCCATCAAGCTCACTTCCGCCGCTGAGGAGGAGATGCCCGGCATGCCGATCACATTGCTGCCGGCAAAGGGATCGACACTGTCGAAATCGCTGGTGAGAGCCAGAGCACCGGGGCTCGTGGTGCTGCTGGTTTCCGGCACATCACCGTGGTCGTAATCCAGCTCGTCGTCATAGCCATCGAGGTAGTCGTCACCGGAGACAACTGCACGCAGGCGGGAGAGCAACGACACCGTGAAACCTCGGTCTTGGCACTGGAACTTAGATAGCGTCCCACGCCGGCGCTGACAAGGGTTTCGGCCCGAAGAGGGCTGAGCCGATACGAACCCAGGTGCTACCTGCCGCCGCGGCCTCGTGCCAATCGCCGCTCATGCCCATCGACAACTGCTCCAGCCCCAGCTCCTGAGCCAGGGCCGCGCAGTCCTGAAACAGGCTCTGGCGCTCGGCGGCATCCAGTCCCAGGGGGGCCATCGTCATCAAGCCCACCAGCTGCAGAGCGGGCAACGCCTGCAGGCGAGGCCAGGCCTGGCGCAGGGCATCGGGCTCGAATCCACCCTTGGCCGGATCCGGGCGCAGCTTGACCTGCAGCAACACCTTCGGGCTGATGCCCTCCTCCCGAGCGATCCGGGCCACCCGCTCAGCCAACGCCAAAGAATCCACCGAATGCAGCCATGCAAAACGCTGGAGCACCGGCCGCACCTTGTTGGCCTGCAAGCGACCGATGAAATGCCAATCGAGCTCCTGGAGATCGGCCAGCTCGTCTTGTTTGGGGGCGGCTTCCTGGAGGCGGCTCTCGCCAAAGCTGCGTTGCCCGGCTGCGGCCAACGCGCGGATGGCCGCAGCCGGGTGGCCTTTGCTCACCGCCAGCAGCTGGGTGGACGCGGGCAACTGGGCGCGGATCGCGTCCAGACGCTCGGCGGCGGACTCAGGCACCACCAGCGATCAGATGAAGGTTTGATCGAACAGCTGTCGCCAGCGGGCGTGGGCTTCCGGCCCGTCCCGGCGGGCACGGGCGAGGTTCTGTTCCGCCAGGTGCCGGGCATCCATTAACGGGATCACCTCAAACTGAGCGCCACGTTCCTGCAACGTCACCACAAAAAACATGCGCTGGGCGTACAGCGTGGCGTAGAGATCACGCCCCTCAGCCACCTCGGCCACGCGGTAGAGCAATCCAAAGGTGGGGTGGTTGAGATAACGCTCTGTGCTCACGCAGCGCTCAATCGGTCTGTACCGACGGTGACCAAATCAGACGTCACCGTACCTCCACCGCAAACCGAGCAACAGCGCAAGACCCAGCGTTGCCAGCCATTGCAGCGCTGGCTTGGGCAGCGGATCGCGCAACAACTGTGCCGGCGCAATCCAGCGCCCGCCCTTGGCCATCAGCGCTTCAGCGCCCTGCTCGGCCCGCAACAACACATTTGCCAGCAGGCGCTCACCCAGGGCGAGCACCAGGGCCAGTGAGCCTTGCAGGCCCAGTTGGCGCAGGTTCACCGAACGGGTGGCCACCGAGCGCAGCAGGTTCTGAAATTCCTCCTGCACCAGAGGCAAAAAGCGCAGCGACAGCAGCAAGGTGAACCCCAGGCGCTCCACCGGCACCCCCAACCGAGCCAGAGGAGCCATGCACCAGCTCAATCCCCATACCAACGCTTCAGGCGGCGTGGTGAGCAGGAGCAGATTGGCGCTATGGATCACCGTGAACAGCAAGGTGGCGCTGTTGAGTCCAAGTGC
Source organism: Synechococcus sp. HK05 (assembly GCF_019104765.1). Classification (NCBI taxonomy): domain Bacteria; kingdom Bacillati; phylum Cyanobacteriota; class Cyanophyceae; order Synechococcales; family Synechococcaceae; genus Synechococcus; species Synechococcus sp. HK05. Next base: position 31,340 of record NZ_JAHRXJ010000013.1, read on the forward strand.
CGCAGAGCGGCGCGTGATCACCAAGGGGCCCAGTGGAACCGGCCCCAGCTGCACCGGCCCCCAACGCAACAGCTCCCAGCGCATCCCCTGATCCGCCGGGGCCATCCGGATTTCCTGCGGCGGCCGGGTCTGGGGCGCCGCTGCGGCACCTCCAGCCGGCAAGAACGTGGCGAGAAGTCCCACCAACAGCGACAACACCACAAGCAACGGCAAGGTGCGGCGCCAGATCCGCCAGGGCAGGCCACTGCAGGCGGTGACCAGCAGCAACAGGCCCACCAGAGCCAACCGCCACCAAGGGCCCGCCAGGATCGGCGTGAGCAGGAAGGCCACGGTCCAGGCCAGCTTCAGGCGCGGATCGAGATCACGCAGCCAGCTACCGGTGCCATCGACGTATTGGCCGATGGGGATTTGGCGCAACCAGTCCATCAGGCTCCCACCCGTCCCGGGAGATCAGCGGCCGCGAGCTTGCTGTTTGGCCAGATCGCGCTCGGCATCGCGCTGCTGCTTGCCGCGCCAGAACAGCTTGAGCGGTGAACCTTCAAAGCCCAGGCCTTCACGGATCTGCCGTTCCACATAGCGACGGTAGGTGTCGCCGAAGAGCTTCGGGTCGTTCACGAACAGGGTGAAGCTCGGCGGGCGCGTGGCCACCTGGGTTCCGTAATAGATCCGGCCCTGACGGCCGCCGCGGCTGGTGGGCGGTGAACGCCAGCTCACCGCCTCCTGCAGCACCTCATTCACCACCGAGGTGCTCACCCGGCGCCTGTGCTGCTCCACCGCCACAGCCGCAATCGCAAAGATGCTCTGCACCCGCTGGCCGCTCAGGGCCGAGGTGAAGAGCATCGGCGCCCAATCGAGAAAATAAAGCTTGGAGCGGAGCTCTTTTTCCATCGCCGGCATGGTGTGCGAGTCCTTTTCGATCGCATCCCATTTGTTCACCACCACCACGCAGGCGCGGCCGTCCTCTTCGATGCGGCCGGCGAGGCGCTGATCTTGCTCCGTCACACCATCGAGCACATCGATCACCAGCACGCACACATCGGAGCGCTCAATCGCCTTGAAGCTGCGGTTGATTCCGAAGAATTCCGGGCCGTAATTCACCGAACGCTTGCGGCGGATGCCGGCGGTGTCGAGGATTTTCCAGGTGTGGCCTTCACGCTCGATTGTGGTGTCGATCGTGTCGCGGGTGGTGCCGCGGATCGGGCTCACGATCGCCCGCTTCTCGCCGCAAATGGCATTCAGCAGGCTGGATTTGCCCACGTTGGGCCGGCCAATGATCGCCAGCTGGATCGGCTCCTCACCGGTGAGCTCCTCGGTGGGCGGCAGGTGATCCACCAACTTGTCGAGCAAGTCGCCGGTGCCGGCGCCATGGATCGCCGAAATGGGATGGGGCTCGCCCAAGCCCAGGCTCCAGAACTCGGCGGCCATCGAGAGGCCGGCTTCGGGCGACTCGCACTTATTCACCGCCAGCAGCACCGGCACGTTGTGGCCGCGCAGCCATTCGGCGATCGATTCATCAGCGGCGGTCAGGCCCTGCTGCCCGTCGGCGATCACCACCGCCACGGAAGCCTCCGAGAGCGCCAGGTTGGCCTGCTCGCGGATTTCGGGGAGAAATTCGCTGTCGTCGTCGAACACCAGGCCACCGGTGTCCACCACCTTGAAGTGGCGATCGCGCCAATAGCCGTCTTGATAGGTGCGATCACGCGTGACCCCGGGCTCGTCGTGCACGATCGCCTCGCGGCTCTTGCAGAGACGATTGACCAAGGTGGATTTGCCCACGTTGGGGCGGCCAATGATGGCAACGACCGGCAGAGCCAAGCGGGTATCACAACAACTGTCGTGACTTGACCCTACAGGCCGGCGGAAGCGAAAAACTTTCCGCCGTCGCAGGATGGGACGCAGCGAGTCTCGCTAGCAGAAGGGTGTTCTGAGCCCCGCCCCTGCAGCGGCCTGCCCCATGGTGGAACTGATCGCCGCGATCGTGGTCGACCTCTCCGACCAGAAGCTGTATGTGTACAACCCGAATCAGGAGCTGGTGCGCACGGTGCTGGTGAGCACCGGCAAAGCCTCCACACCCACGCCCATGGGCAGCGCCCAGGTGTTCACCAAGCACCGCAGCGTCACCATGCGCGGCCGCTCCTATGTGGTGCCCAACGTGCCCTACACGATGTGCATCACGCAGAACGAACTGATCTGCATGCATGGCGCGCCCTGGCAGGAGGCGGCAGGCCAACGGTTCGGCGTGGCGCGCAGCAGTGGTTGCATCCGCATCCCCAGCCCTCACGCCCGCTGGTTGTTTGAAAACACTCCCGTCGGCACGCCGGTGACGATCCAGGCCTAAGCCGGCTCAGCTGATCGGCAGATCACCCGGGTGGCCCGCCACTGGATCGGCCGGCTGCTCGCGCAGTGCGGGCAACGGGCCGCTCTCCGGCAGCGGCTCGGCTCGCTCGGCCAGATGGGCCAGCAGCCAGTTCACCGCCGTGGCCCGGCGGGTTCGGCGCGGATAGAGCTCACCGATGCGATACCCCGCAAAGCCCAGCTGCTCCTTGAGCAGTTGTTTGTGCTGCTTGGAGATCGAGCGCGTGAGCGCCACCGAGGGCGGCCGCTGAGCGATGAACTGGGGCTCAGTTGGGAATGACTCCCGCCAGCTGGCTTCCGCAGCCGGGCCCGCGCTCCAGGTGCCGGAGCCATCGAGCTCGTATCCCAGGCGCGGCCAGATCAGTTCACACACGAAGCGATCGCTGGTGCGATCGGCCAGCACCGCTTCCAGCAGCGCGCGACTCAGGGGGAAGGGCACGGGCGTGGCGGCGGCTTCGGCAGGAGGCATCGGCCTGGAGTCCGACAATCAACGCACCATGATCACCGCCCCACCCCCACTTGAGCTGGCCGGCCGCGGCACCCCCCGGGCGCTGCGCTGCCGCGTGCTGCAGTCGCCCCTGGCGGGGGTGAGCGATCGCATCTTCCGCAGCCTGGTGCGGCGCTGGGCGCCGGATGCGCTGCTGTTCACCGAGATGGTGAACGCCACCAGCCTGGAGCTGGGCCACGGCCTGATCAAGGTGGAGGAGCTCGCCAGCGAACCAGGGCCGATCGGGGTGCAGCTGTTTGATCACCGCCCGGGCGCCATGGCCGATGCCGCCCGCCGCGCCGAAGCCGCCGGCGCCTATCTGATCGATATCAACATGGGCTGCCCGGTGAAAAAGATCGCCAAAAAAGGCGGTGGCAGCGGTCTGATCCGCGACCCCGATCTGGCGGCCCGCATCGTGGAGGCGGTGGCTGCAGCCGTGACCATCCCGGTCACGGTGAAAACGCGCCTGGGCTGGTGCGGCAGCGATGCCGATCCGGTGAGCTGGTGCCAGCAGCTCGAGGGTGCCGGTGCCCAGCTGCTCACCCTGCACGGCCGCACCCGCGAGCAGGGCTTCAAGGGCCAGGCCGATTGGGATGCCATCGCCGCTGTGAAGCAGGCACTCACGATCCCGGTGATCGCCAACGGCGATGTGAACAGCGCCGCCGATGCCCTGCGCTGCCTCGAGCTCACCGGCGCCGATGGCGTGATGGTGGGCCGCGGCACCATGGGCGCCCCCTGGCTGGTGGGCCAGATCGATGCCGCCCTCAGCGGCCGGCCGATCCCGCCCAGCCCCGGCGCCCGCGCGCGGATCGCACTGGCCGCCGAGCAGCTGCAGGCCCTGGTGGCCGCCCGCGGCGATCACGGCCTGCTGATCGCCCGCAAACACATGAGCTGGACCTGCACGGGCTTCAGCGGAGCGCCGCAGCTTCGCCACGCTCTGATGCGGGCGCCCACCCCGGCAGACGCTCTAGCGTTGCTGGACCAAGCCGCGGCCCAGCTGGATGACTGCGGAGCTCTGGCTCCCCTGGCTGCTGCTGCTGTGGCCCCTGTGGCTGAGTCGCCGGCCTGAAGCGCAGCAGCCCCTGTGGAGGCGGCGCAGCCTGCTGCTGCTGCTCGCGCTGCTCACCCTGCACTACCTGCAGTGGCGGGTGCTCCACAGCCTCAACCTGATCACCCCCCTGGCCACGGGGCTGAGCCTGCTGCTCCTGCTCGCCGAGGGCTGGCTGCTGCTCAGCGGCCTGCTGCCGCTGCTGCTGGCCTGGCGCCGCTTCAGCGATGGCCGCCCCGAGGCCGATGCCGCCCAGGCCCGCTGGCGGGGCAGCAGCTGGCGCCCCACGGTGGATGTGCTGATCCCCACCTGCGGCGAACCGCTACCAGTGCTGGAGCGCTGCCTGCGCGCCTGCAGCCAGCTCCGCTATCCCCACCGGCAGCTCTGGCTGCTCGATGACGCTGGCCGCCCGGAGCTGGAAGCGCTGGCGGCCCTCTATGGCGCCACGTACCACCACCGCCCCGACCGCCGTCACGCCAAAGCCGGCAACCTCAACGCCGGCCTGGCCCTCAGCTGCGGCGAACTGATCGCCGTGTTCGATGCCGACTTCGTGCCCCAGCAGCACTTCCTCGAGCGCACGATCGGCCTGCTGCTCGATCCGCAGGTGGCGCTGGTGCAAACGCCCCAACACTTCCTCAATGCCGATCCGGTGATGCGCAACCTGGCGATGGAGGCCTGGCTGCTGCCCGATGAGGAGAGCTTCTACCGCTGGATCGAACCGGTGCGCAGCGCCTGGGAAGCCGTGGTGTGCGCCGGCACCAGCTTTCTGGTGCGCCGCAGCGCCCTGGCCGAAGTGGGTGGCTTCGTGGAAGAGGCCATCTCGGAAGACCTGGTAACCGGCATGGCCCTCGCCTCCCGCGGCTGGAAGCTGCGCTACCTCGGCGAAAAGCTCAGCGCCGGCCTGGCCGCCGAAACCATGCTCGATTTTGTGCGCCAACGGCAGCGCTGGGCCTCCGGCACGCTGCAAGCGCTGCGGTTATCCCAGGGCCCGCTGCGCCTGCGTGGCTTGCGGCCCGGCCAGCGCATGGCCTACCTCGAGGGGGCGCTGCACTGGTTCAACACCGTGCCGCGCCTGTTGCTCCTGCTGATGCCGCTGAGCATCGGCCTGCTCGGCGTTGCACCTGTTCTGCTCACCGACTCGGCTGTTCTGGGCAAGCTGCTGCCCCTCTGGATCGCGCTGCTGCTGAGCACGGGCTGGCTGAACCGCGGCAGCCGCCATGCCCTGCTGGCGGATCTACCCGGCTGGGCCCTGGCCGTACCGCTGGCCGCCACGGTGCTGGCCAGCCTCTGGGGGCGCGTGCAGCCGTTTCGCATCACCCCCAAACACCGGGTGCACGGGCGCGGCGGCATCGCCCCCGTGCTGGCCCTGCCCCTGCTGCTGCTCCTGGGCCTCAATGGGCTCAACCTGGCGCTGATCCTGCGCCATCTGAGCTCCGGCGGCGGCAGCGCCGGTGGCTGGCTGGGCCTGGCTTGGGGCGGACTCACCTTGCTCGGCCTGCTGGTGGCTCTGCGGGCTTGCCGCGATCCCGCCGCCGGCGATCCCAGCCCCTGGCTGGCCCTGCCGTTACAAGCCACGCTGCGGGGGCGAGATGCCACCAGGCAGCCCTTAGAACACACCGTGGCGATCGAAGCTCTCAGTGAAGCCGGTGTTGCCCTGGCGCTTGGTGCTCTGCCACCAGACGGGACAGGTCAGTGGAGGGAGTTGCGTATCGCAAGCGCCCCAGAGTTGCCGGCCCTGCCCCTAGCCCCCCAGGCTCAATCCTGCTCACGCCTGAGCTGGGCCTGGGAGCGAGGCCCGGCCGATGCGCGCGAGCAGTTCCTGGGATGGCTGTATGGGCGCCCCGGCGCCTGGCCGCAGCGACAAGCTCCGCCGGAGTGGCGGGCGCTGCTGGCTCTGCTGCGCCGGTTGATCAGCCCAGGGCGGGAGCGGCGACGGCTGAGCCTGGTGCCGCAGCAGCTGCAGCCGCCGCCGGCTCCGGGCACACCCGCTTGGTGAAATCGCAGCGATAGATCGCCGGCTTCTGCCAGCTGAGCGGGATCTCCAGCAAATCGCGGCTGCCAGTGATCGCCTGCACTGCCAGCAGCACCATGATCAGGATGTTGCTGGCCACATGCAGGCGTCGCCAACGCAGGTGGCGGCTGATTTCCGGGCGAGCCGCCAGGTTCATCAGGAACAACCCAGTGAGCAGCACACCGCTCCAGTAATGGGAGCTCCAGAACGCCCCGCTGAAGGGGTTATCGGAGAGACGCCAGATCTCAGCTTGGCTGCCTAGCCCCAGGAGCCCGGCCCAGGTGAGCAGTGTGAAAGTGGCCCTGAGCGCTGGACGCTTCACCTTGAGCAACGCCAGAAGCGCCACCAACGTGCCGGCTGCCACCAGCATCAACAGCGCCAGCCGCGCCAAACCACCCGCAAAGGCAACGCCGGGCTCCACGGCCTTGCTGATGAACGAATACACCAGCGCGATCAGCACGGCCACCACCACGCCTGCCGTCACCCAGCGGCCATGGTCGGCATGCTCGCGGGGCACCAGCGCCGGCTGCTGGGTGATGCCGAGGCGCTTTTCGCGCACCAAGATGCCGAGCCGGATCGTGGCCCCCACCACCGGATACACAAACAGGATCACCAGCACCGGATGGAGCAGTGAAAACCAATCGATTGGGGTCATCGCGGCGCCTCCTTCAGGGCAACACCGCCGGCCAGCCCTGGCGGATCAATAACAGCGAAAAATAGGGCTGCTCGGCGGGGCTGACCGCCGCCGCCCTGGCCAACAGCTGATCAGGCCAGCCCACCCGCTGGGCAAACAGGCTCTGCTCCAGCAGCCCTCGTTCCGCCAGCAACGGCTGCACCCAACTCCAGCGGTGCCCCAGCTTCAGCAGCGCCAACACCGCTCCAGCGGCAGAGGCCTGCTCGAGGAGCTGCTCTAACTCCGGCTGAGTTTCAGGGGTGGGGCGGATCCAGAGCGGTTCCTGCTGCAAGGCCAACGGCCAGGGCATGCCCGCACTCGACGCGGCGGCTGCCGCCGCGGCCGCGGCGGTGATGCCCGGAATCACCCGCACCGGCACATCCGGCTCCCGCTCCGCCAAGGCCAAGAGCACGTAGGAACAACTGGCGTAGAGCGAGCTATCGCCCTCGCACAGCAGCACCACCCGGCGCTGGGCGCGCACCTCAGCCGCCAAAGCCGCGGCCGCCGCATGCCAGGCCTGCCGGCGCGGCTCCGCCTCCACCACCATCGGGAACAGCAACGGCAGGCGTCGCTGCTCGGGGCCAATCCAGGGGGCGGCAATCCGCGCGGCCATGCCCTCTGCCTCCAGCCGTGCCACCGGGTAGGTCACCACATCAGCGGCCTCGATCGCACGCACGGCAGCCACGGTGAGCAACGCAGGATCTCCGGGCCCCACCCCCACCAACGTGACGCCCGCCGCCGCCTGTTCAGAAGCTGGAAGGTGATCCAAACAACAGGGGAGGCAGACAGCCGCCTTTCTAGGCTGCGAGCACAGGCGGCATGACCCGATGAGTCATCTGCAGATCTTTCCGGCCAGCGGCAGCCACCCGCTCCCCAGCTTTGCCAGCAACGACCCAGCGCTGATTGCTGCTGAGCTAGCCGAACGAGGCATCGGCTTTGAACGCTGGCCGGCCCACCAGGAGTTGCCTGCAGGCGCCAGTGCCGATGCCGTTTTGACCGCCTACGCCGCAGAGATCGCGCGGGTGCAGTCCAGAGGCACCTATCCCACTGTGGATGCGATCCGGATGACGCCCGACCATCCCGATCGCGCAGCGCTGCGCCAGAAGTTTCTGGCCGAACACACCCACGCGGAAGACGAAGTGCGCTTCTTTGTGGAGGGCGAGGGTCTGTTCTGCCTGCACATCGACAACGAGGTGCTGCAGGTGCTTTGCACAGCCGATGACTGGATCAGCGTTCCGGCCGGCACCAAGCATTGGTTCGACATGGGCAGCGCCCCGACGTTCTGCGCCATCCGCTTCTTCGACAACCCCGAAGGCTGGGTGGCCCAGTTCACCGGCGATGCGATCGCCGAGCGCTATCCGCTGCTGGCCTAAGCGCCCGGCTCCACCCCGACCGAGTGCATCCGAACCTGGTCCTCAGAGTCCAAGACCCCTGTCAAAGCCTCCACCTCCACCGCCGCCAACTCCTGGAGCCGAGCCGCGGTGGCCTCACGACCGAAGCGCTCTTCGCACAGGCACCAGTAGAGACCGAAGTGCCGGGCTTCGCTGGCCAGCAGCTCGCCATAGAGCGCCCGCAACTCAGCATCGGGACTGTGGGCCGCCAACAGGGCCATGCGCTCATGGCTGCGCGCCTCAATCAGGCCCGCCACCAGAAAGGAATCGAGCATCCGTGCTGATTCGCCCTTGCGCACCGCTGCGGTGAGGGTGGCGCCGTAGCCCGGCGCCTGGAGCGGGCGCAGCGCCTGGCCACGCCGCTGCAGCAGCTGCAGCACCAGCTCGAAGTGCTCCAGCTCCTCCCGCGCCAGCGGGCTCAGCAGCGCCCCCAGCCCCTCATCGGAGGGGTAGCGGAACATCAGCTGCAGCGCCACGCCAGCCGCCTTGCGCTCGCAATGGGCGTGATCGATCAGCACCAGCTCGGGCCGGGCGTTGGCCTGCTCCAGCCAGCGGGTGCTGCTGGGGGCCGCCAGCCACTTCACCCGGGCTGTGGGGTTCTCGAGCAGCGCCGTCATGCCGCGGCCTCGGCGCGCAGACGCTGCACCAGGCCTTGCAGCGCTAGGCCGTAGCTGGCGGGTCCAAAGCCACAGATCACGCCCAGGGCCTTGTCGGCCAAATAGGAGTGATGGCGGAAGGGCTCACGGGCATGCACGTTGCTCAGGTGAAGCTCTACGTAGGGAATTGCCACTCCCAGCAGTGCATCGCGCAGGGCAATCGAGGTGTGGGTGAAGGCGCCGGCATTGATCAAGATCCCGTCGGCATGGCCGCGGGCCGCATGGATGCGATCCACCAGGGCGCCCTCGTGGTTGCTCTGGAAGCACTCCAGTGCCACGCCGAGCCCGGCCGCCTGACGGCTCAACTCCGCCTCGATGGCCTCCAAGGTGTCAGCGCCGTAAAGGCCTGGCTCCCGCAACCCCAGCAGGTTGAGGTTGGGTCCATTCAGCAGCAATACCCGCATCGCCAGCGCCGTGGATCCGGCCTTCAGTGCCTTGATCGTAAGGAGAGAGGCCAGGGGCAGACCCACCGGCTGGTAAGTTCTTGGGGTGTGGTTCGGGTCGGTGCCCGAGTGGTTAATGGGGGCGGACTGTAAATCCGCTGGCTCTGCCTACGTTGGTTCAAATCCAACCCGGCCCACCTTCCACATGCCCTTGTAGCTCAGCGGTAGAGCACTCCCTTGGTAAGGGAGAGGTCACGAGTTCAAGTCTCGTCAAGGGCTTTAAAAAAGACAGCCAAAGGTTGTTGAAACCTGCTTAATCGTGCAGGCTTAAACACTCTTTTCTGCATTCGCCTGGATGACGGCATCACCATCCACCACGTCTCAGGTTTTGCGCTGCCTGATCGTGGAAGACCAGGTGATGTTCCTGCAGCTGCTCCGCTCGATGCTGGAGGCCATCCCCGGCCTGCGGGTGGTGGCATCAGCCACCACCCAAGCCGATGCCATCGCCTTCTGCCGCAGTGCAAACCCACCTGATCTCGTGATCCTTGATCTGGCCCTACCCGACGGCGATGGACTCGCTGTCGCCGAAGCCTTAGCGGACCACCACCCGAACCCCCAGGTGGTGGTGCTCTCCGGCCAGGCCAGCAGCTTTGTCTGCCCGGCGGCGCTGCAGCCCCTGATCGCCGGCGTGGTGGACAAAACCTCGGCCTTCCATCAGCTCACCAGCGTGCTGGAGCGCTGCCTGCCCCAGAGCAGCGAACCCCTCACCCGCCGCCAGCAGGAGATCTACGGTCTGATCGGCCAAGGCCTCACCAACAAGGAAATCGCCAAGGCCACCAACCTCTCCATCGCCACGGTGGAAACCCACCGCAAGGCCATCGCCCAGAAGCTGGGGGTGAGCGGTGCTGAGCTGGTACGGCAGGCCTCGCTGCTGGGCCGCCTCAACAACGCGGAGGCCTGAAGGATGGCGGCACGCTTTCAGATCCCGCGACCCAAGCGGCTCGCCAACCGCCTGGCGGTGGTGAGTGCGCTGCAACTGCTGCTGGTGACCGGCGGCTTCAGCCTGCTGAGCTACAGCCTCGGCCGGCGCAGCGGCCTGGAACTCAGCGAGGGCTACCGCCAGAACGCTTCGGTGGTGGATCTCTCGATCCGGCTCTCCAGCAAGCTCAACTACCCGATCTGGATCAACGCGCTCAACCTCAATTGGCTGAAGGCCGACCCGGCTCGGCAGCGGAACGTGGCGGCCATCAGCGAGCGCTTCTGGACGCAGATGCAGGTGTTCCCTGTGGACTACATCAACATCGGCCTGGCCGATGGCGCCTTTGTGGGCCTGGAGCGCACGGACGAGGGCGAGCTGCTGCTCAACGAAGACACCCCCCGCAGCGGGAGAGGCTCCATGGCGGTGTACGCGATGAGTGCCGAAGGCCGGCGCGGTGCGCTGCTGGAGCGGATCCCGGAGATGAGCCCCACCCATGAGGAGGCCTGGTATGTCGACACCGCCAAAGCCGGCAAGCCCAGCTGGAGCTCCATCTATGCCTGGGAGGACCAGCCTGAGGTGTTCTCCATTTCTTACAACGCCCCGCTGTTCGGCCCGGATCGCAGCCTGCAGGGCGTGGTGGGTGTGGACATGGTGCTCAGCCAGCTGAGCACCTGGCTGCAGGGGGTCTGGAAAAACCGCGAGGGGATGGCCTTGATCGTGGAGCCCAATGGGGATCTGGTGGCCTCCTCCATGCCGGAGCTCACCCTCACGAAGCAGGGCGGCAACGTGGAACGCGCCAACCTGCGCGAGCTCTCCACCCCCCTGATCCGCGCCCTCAGCCAGGCGTTCCAGGCCGCAGCGCGTCAGCCCGATCAGCCCAGCCCTGCGCTGCGCGCGCGCATCAACGGCCAGGTCTTCACAGTGCAGGCCAGCCCCTGGGGCCAGGCAGAAGGGCTGAACTGGACGCTGCTCACGGCCCTGGCGGCCAGTCCCAGCAACGCCGCCGCCGAACGCAGCAGCACGCTGGCCCTGGTGGCGGCGGCGGCGGCCCTCACCGGGGCCGTGGTGCTAATCGGCCGGCAGATCAGGGCCCTGCTCGAACCCCTCGCGCAACTGGAATCCGCCTCCCGCGAGCTGAGCAGCGCCCTGAGCGCACCCAGTGCTACCGCTGCCCCCAACCTGCACTTTCAGAGCGGCCTCTCCAGCGCCTCAGGGGAGGAGCTGATCGCCCTGGATGACGCCATCAGCGAGCTGGTGGAGCGCTACAACGCCCTCACCGCCAACCTGCAGGAAGCCCAGGAGCGCGAGCGCTTCCGCGATGCCCAGACCCTGGCCCTGCTCAAAGACAAGCTGCGCAGCAGTCTGCAGGCCGCGGCGGTGGCCCACGAGATCAACCAACCCCTGAGCGTGCTGCTGCTCAACAGCCAACTGCTGCTGGAGCGGAGCCAACAGCTCGGCAGCCCGGAGCTACCGGAGAGCTGGCAAGCCCAGCTCCACAGCATCCGCCAGGAAGCCGATCGGGTGGTGCTCACCATTGAAAAGATGCGCGCGTTGCTGCGCAACGTGCAAACCGAGCACCAGCGCCTCGACCTACGAGAGGTCGCCCAGAGCGCTCTGCTTTATGCCCGCTCCGGCGGCCCCCTCAGCCGCCTCACGGTGGACAGCACGGAGCTCGATCAACAGCGGGAGGCCGCCTGGGTGGATGGGGATGCCGTGCAGATCCAGATTGCGATCGTGAACCTGCTGCGCAACGCCGCCGAGGCCCTGAGCAACCACAGCACAAACGCACCCTGGATCGGCATCAGCCTCCAGCGCGAGGGCGAACATTGGTGCCTCTCGGTGAGCGACAACGGCCCCGGGCTGCCGCCTCAAGCCCTCGACAGCACGCCCCTCCAGACCACCAAAGCCACCGGCAGTGGCCTGGGGCTCTTCGTGGTGCGCACCACCATGGACAACCACCACGGCGAGCTGCGCTGCGCCTCCAGCCCCCAGGGTGGTGCCAGCCTGGCGCTGCTGTTTCCCGCCCAGGCCGCGCCCCTACCCACCACTGGGGATTGAGCGAAACCACCCTCCGCTTGCAGATTTTGCATAGGGAGGGGTGGTTCCCATGGCCGACATCCTGTTCGACGGATTGCCCGTGCTCGATCTGCTGGAGATCACTCCCAGCACCAGCGTGGTGGCCCAGCTCACCCAACGGGATCAGAGCTCCATCTCCCGGATCTACCGGCAGGTGAGCCGCCGGCTGGGCCTGGAGTTCCGTAAACACACCGACGGCCGCTACCGCGCCAGCGCCAATCAGGTGCTGCTCGAAGGCCTGCGGCGCTCCTCGCAATGGCTGCGGCTGCAGGCCAGCCCCGCCGAGCCCCGCTGGCTCGCCTGTGGCCATGCCGGCCAGGTGCATGCCGCTTTGCAGCCCACCCTGGTGCAGCACTGCAGCCATCCTCACCAGATTGAGGCGCTGCTGCTGGAGCGGGTGCTCGATCTGGCGGTGCTCAGCCTGCCCGAGGCGGTGGGTCCACACTCCAGCGGGGAGCTGGTGGAGATTCCCCTGGTGCGCCATGCAGGCGGGGTGGATCGCATCGTGATGCGGGGCGACCTGCGGGATCAGCCGGTCCTTCAGGCCCTGATCGCTGCACTGGAACGGCAGGCCCAGGAGCATCTGCGGCAGCATCCCGAGCAGGACTGGTTGGGCTGAGCCCGCCCGCAATGCTGCTTTCCACCTCCATTGCCGCCATGCGGCAGCCCGTGAGCGACGGTGTCACCGGGCCGCGCCGCTGGCGCCTCGAGCAACTCGAGCGCCTCGAGCGCGCCATCGCCGAGCGGCGGGATGCCGTGCTCTCGGCCTTGGCGAGCGATCTCGGCAAACCACCAGTGGAGGCCTACTTCGAGCTGGTGGCGGTGCAGCAGGAAATCCAGCTAGTGCGCAGCCGCCTGCGCCGCTGGATGGCACCGCGGCCCGTGGGTCTGCCGGTCTTCCTGCAGCCCGGCCGCGCCGAGGTGATCCGGGAGCCCCTGGGCTGCGTGCTGGTGATCGGCCCCTGGAACTACCCCTTCCTGCTCAGCCTGCAACCGCTGGTGAGTGCCCTGGCAGCAGGCAACACCGTGGTGCTCAAACCGTCTGAGCACGCTCCGGCCACCAGCGCCCTGATCGCCGATCTGATCCAGGCGGCCTTTCCCAGCACCACGGTGCAGGTGGTGCAAGGCGATGGCCCCGTGGCCCAAGCGCTGCTGCAGGAGCGCTTCGATCACATCTTTTTCACTGGCGGCGAACGGGTCGGCCGGCTGGTGATGGAAGCGGCAGCGCGCCACCTCACCCCGGTGACGCTCGAGCTGGGTGGCAAGAGCCCTGCTGTGGTGCTGCGGGATGCCGATCTGGAGGTGAGCGCCCGGCGGCTGGTGTGGGGCAAATGCCTCAATGCAGGTCAAACCTGCATCGCCCCGGACTACCTGCTGGTGGACGAGGCGGTGGAAGCACCACTGATCCAACAACTCAGCGCGCGCATCAGCCAGTGCTTTGGCGCGGATCCCCTGGCCTCAGCGGATCTGGGCTGCCTTGTGAATCAGGCTCAGTTCGATCGGCTGCATGGCCTGCTGGAGGGTGCCCGCAGCCGCGGCCAGGTGCTCTTCGGCGGCCAGAGCGACCCCAGCCGGCGGCGGATCGCCCCCACCTTGATCCAGGTGGACAACCTGGACGATCCCCTGATGCAGGACGAACTCTTCGGCCCGCTTCTACCGGTGCTGCGCGTGAACGGCCTGAACGAGGCGATCGAACGGATCAACCAACGCCCCAAACCTCTGGCGCTGTATCTCTTCAGCAAGCAACGCGAGGCCCAGGATCAAATCCTGCAGCGCACCAGCTCCGGCGGCGTGTGCTTCAACGATGTGGTGATGCAAGTGGGCGTGCCGGACCTGCCCTTCGGTGGGGTGGGCAACAGCGGCATGGGCACGTATCACGGTGAAGCCGGATTCCGCACGTTCTCGCACGAACGCAGCGTGCTGCGCCGGCCCTTCCGGCTGGACGTTCCGTTCCGCTACCCGCCCTATGCCGGCAAGCTGCCGCTGGTGCGCCGCGTCCTGGGCTGAACGCTCCTGCAAATGCAGCGCAATCGTGCGCTCAGCCTGATCAACAGGCCTTATCAAACAGGGGCTGGCGTCACCGGCCAAGGCCCGTATGGTGCCCCCAGCCGACCGCCCACGCCCCATGCGCCGCCGCTCCGCTGCTGCACTCGCCCTGGCCCTGTTGCTGCCCCTGCCGGGCCTGGCCGGAGAGGTCGTGGTGAAGCCCGGCGAAACCCTCTCGGAGATTGCCGAGCGCTACGGCACCAGCGTCCAGCGCCTGATGCAGCTCAACAACCTCCGCAGCCCGCAGGATCTCTGGGCCGGCAGCCGCATCCAGGTACCCGGCGCCGGCGGCGCCAGCACTAGCGGAGGCGGAAGCGGCAACTACACCGTGAAACCGGGCGAAACCCTCTCGGAGATCGCCGAGCGCTACGGCACCAGCGTGCAGCGACTAATGCAGCTCAACAACCTGCGCAGCCCTCAGGATCTCTGGGCCGGCAGCCGCATCCAGGTGCCCGGCGCCGGCGGCGCCAGCAGCGGGGGAACACGCACCACCACGGTGAAGGCCAATTACACCGTGAAGCCAGGCGAAACCCTCTCGGAGCTGGCGGAGCGCTACGGCACGAGCGTGCAACGGCTGATGGAGCTCAACAACCTGCGTAGCCCGCAGGATCTGTGGGCCGGCAGCCGCATCCAGGTGCCCGTGACCCGCACCACCGCCGCAGCGGCACCGAAGCCGGCCGTGAACAAAAACGCCACCCAGCACAAGGTTCAGAGCGGCGAAAGCCTCTCGGTGATCGCCAATCGCTATGGCGTGTCGCTGCAGAATCTGATCGCCATCAACGGCATCAGCGACCCCAACCAGGTGGTGGTGGGCCAGACCATCAAGCTGCGCGGCACCCCGAAACCCGCTCCCAAACCGGCCGCGAAACCCGTAGCGGCCAAGCCGGCACCCAAGCCAGCTGCCAAACCCACCCCGAAACCAGCGGTAGCCGTCAAGCCCGCCGCCACTCCGGCTTCCAGCCAACCGGAGCCGAAGCCCGTCGTGGCTACCGCAGCGCCGGCGACCAGCACCACCGTGGCGACCAAGCCTGAAGACAAGCCGGAGCCCAAGCCCGAACCAAAGCCCGCGGCAAAACCCGCCGCCACCCCCGTGGCCGCCAAGCCAGCGACCAAACCAGCAGCTAAGCCTGCCGCCACGGCGACCAAGCCCGGTAAGCCCTCAGCACCGGATTGGCGCAACTACGGCCCTCTGCAGGTGGACTGGGCCAACTGGCAGCCCATGGGCGGCAGCTATGTGGCCCCCAGCCTGAACAGCGACGGCCAGCCCCTTTACCTGGCGATCAACTGCAATGCCAAGCGGCTCAATGCCACGGGGCAATCGGGGAGCTGGAAAACCTGGGATGCCCCCCAGAGCGATTTCGAGCACAAGTTGATCAACGACCTCTGCACCGCCAAAGGCGGCTGATCAGGCCGCCAGCCTGAGGGGCCAAGGCTGCCGCAGGAAGCGGCGGCCCGCCGGACGCAGCCAGAGGCGCTGGCTGCCGTCATCGCTTTCGGCGATCAAGTCCTCCTGCACGAGGCGCCGCGCCAACCAACGCCAACGATCCACCTCCTCACCTTCGGCCTGAGCCAGGTCGTCGCCGAGGCTGCGCAGATCCACGCCGCCCCGCTGCTCCAGCAGGCCCAGCACCTCAGAGGCCTGCTCCGACCAGTCGCTGAGGGCAGGGCGTTCCATGCAGCGATCACAGCGCCCGCAGGGGGGCACCAGCTCACCCACCGCCAGCAACAACGCCTGCTCCCGGCAGGTGGGACCTTCCGCCACCGCTTCCATGCGGCGCAACTGCTGCTGGGCCAGCTCCACCCGCTGACGCTCCTGGGGATCGCTCACCGATTCCGCCGACGCGCGAATGGCCCAGCCCAGGCTGGTGCGGTCGTCGGGATCAAAGAGCACCAAACAACGTGCCGGCAGGCCATCGCGACCGGCGCGGCCGGATTCCTGGAGATACCCCTCAGGGGTTGCCGGCAGATCGAGATGCAGCACGAGGCCCACATCCGGCCGGTCCACCCCCATGCCGAAGGCCACCGTGGCCACCAACACCGGCGCCGCATGCTCCTGGAAGTGGGTGAGGGCCAGAGCCCTGCTCTCGGGATCCATCCCGGCGTGATAAGCGATCGCCTCCACACCCGCATCGCAAAGGCGCCGCGCCCAGCTTTCCACCGAGCGGCGCGTGCGCGCATAGATCAATTTGGCGCCACGGGCGTCCGCCAGAGCCTCCAGCACCTGGGGCATCGGATCGGCCGGCCGCCGCCGCATCCCATAGGCCAGGTTGTCGCGGCGGGCGGAGCGCACCTGGATGAGCGGCCGCCGCAGCTCCAGCATGCGAATCAGATCGGCCCGCACCCGTGGCGCCGCCGTGGCACTGAGGGCCACCAGCGGCACACCCGGGCACAGCCGCCGCAGCTGGCCGAGCCGGCGGTAATCAGGGCGGAAATCATGGCCCCAGGCGCTGATGCAGTGGGCCTCATCGATGGCCACCCCCACCAGTTGCCCCTGCTCATGGATGTCTTCCAGCAGTTGACGCGTGGCCTCCACCTGGAGGCGCTCAGGCGCCAGATAAATCAGCCGCAAGCGGTTGCTGCGCACCCGTTCGATCAGATCGCGGCGGCGCGCCGGATCGAGCCCCCGATGCAGGCAAGCCGCCGGGATGCCCCGCCGCTGCAGGTGCTGCACCTGGTCTTCCATCAGGGCCACCAGCGGAGAGATCACCAGCACCAGCCCCCCGCGCACCAGGGCGGGGAGCTGATAGCAGAGCGATTTGCCAGCGCCGGTGGGCAGCACCGCCAGACAGTCGCGGCCGGAGAGCATCGCCTCCACCACCGGCCGCTGCCCCGGACGGAAGCTCGACCAACCGAAATGCTCTTGGAGTGCCTGCTCCAGCGGATCCGCCATCAACCCGGCCTCAGCCGGCCTGGGCCATCACGGGGATCGCCGGGGCCTCGAGTTGTTCCGGAGCTTCCTCCACCAGCTGCAGACGCACCCGTTTCCCGCCAGCCAGCTCTCCCAACGACACCCGCAGCGTGTTGCCGCTGAGGGTCTGCAGGGCAGTGAGGAGCTCCCGCAGATGGGGCGTGCTGCTACCGCTCTCCACCCAGAGGCGCTCCTGCAGGCCGTTCAGCCGCCGCCAACTGGTGTGCAGCTTGAGCACGGCCGATTCCAGCGCCTGGGCCTGCCCCACTGCGTCGGCCAAAAGTCCCAACGCATCCAACCGCAGCGCTTCTTGCATGGCCTTATCGAAATCGAGCTCACCCTGCTGGAACGCCCGCACCGAAAGGCCCGCTTCGGTGGCCTTGCTCAACCAACGCGCGGTGCTGGTCACGTCTTTCACCCGCTCCAACTCGGGCTCATCGCGAAGCACCTTGCGCAGGTCTTCCTGTTGCTCATCCGGCAGTTTGGCCAGTTCCTTCACCAGCGGTGCCACCGCCTTGGGGGGCAGCAAATTTTCAGCTGTGCGCTGGCGGATCTCCTCCGGCAAGAGCGGACTGGTGGCCGCGGTGAATTCATCGGTGAGCTGTCGCACCTGCTTGCGGGTGATCTGCTGCCCGTCGTTGGCGGCCTCCCCAATCATGAGCTGCACCTCGGGATCGGCTTGGGCCGTTTCCATGAAGGCACGCTTCGAGAAGTTGTTCACGCTGGTTTGCTCCAGCACCCCGTCGCCCAGCATCTGGTCAGCCGATTCCGCCAGTTGGATCAAGGCGTAGGCCCGGGTTTTGCTGATCTCCTGCTCCCGGAGCCACTGCAGAAATCCAGCCCCACGACCCTCGCCCCCACGGCGCTCGCGATCGCGCACCGCCTTCAGGATGCGCCCGCGCCAGATCTCGGTCTGGAGATCAAAGCGGTCACAGATGGCCCAGGCCTCCTCGATACGGGCCAGGAACTCCATCGAGCTGATGCTGTCGCTCTCGGGATCCGGCAGATCGAGGCTGAAGGAGGGGGCCTCGGCCATTGGGATGCGCTCAGGGAAGGTCGATGGTGCCACGTTTCGTGACGGCCGGTGAGAACACCCACCCAGCGCGGGTACATTCCCTCTGACAGCCACCCTTTCTTTGCGCAGCGATGGCCATCTCCCGCGGCGACAAAGTGCGCATCAAGCGTCCTGAGTCCTACTGGTTCAACGAAGTCGGCACCGTTGCCTCGATCGACACCTCCGGCATCCGCTACCCCGTGGTGGTGCGCTTCGAGAAGGTGAACTACAACGGCGTGAGCGGCTCCGAAGGCGGCATCAACACCAATAACTTCGCCGAGAGTGAGCTCGAGAAGGCCTGAGGCCTTGAGCAAGCTGAGCCTTCAGCCTCAAGACTGAGCCCTGGCCCCTTGCTGGCCGGGGCTTTTCTGTGGGAATCGCCCGGCAGGAGGACGCCCTCCGTGGCAGCCTGTGGCCCTGAAGCCCCGCCGAGCTGCGCGTGCCTGAACTGCCTGAGGTGGAAACGGTACGGCGTGGGCTAGAGCAACGCGTGAGCGGCTTTGAGATTGCACGCGTTGAGGTCCTGCGGGCCAGAGCTATCGCAGCGCCCCCCTTGCCAGAGCTGTTCTGCAGCGCCCTCGTGGGGTGCACGGTGCAGCAGTGGCTGCGCCGCGGCAAATACCTGATGGCCACCCTGCAACGGGATGGGGGCGATGCAGGTCATTGGGGCGTGCACCTGCGCATGACCGGACAATTCCTGTGGATGAACGCCCCCACCGAGCCATGCCGCCACACGCGGGTGCGCATCTGGAACCAACACAACCAGGAACTGCGTTTTGTCGACCTGCGAAGTTTCGGCGAGATGTGGTGGGTGCCCCCGGGTGAACCGCTGGAGTCAGTGATGACTGGGCTGCGCCGGCTCGGACCCGAACCGTTCAGCCCGGAGTTCAGCCCCGCCTACCTGGCCGCCCGGCTGGCGGGTTCCAGTCGCCCGATCAAAACGGCCCTGCTCGATCAGGCGCTGGTGGCGGGCGTGGGCAACATCTACGCCGATGAATCGCTGTTCATCAGCCGGATCGCGCCCCACACCCGCAGCGGTCAGCTGAAACCAGAGCAGCTCACGCGATTGCATCGCGCCCTGGTGGAGGTACTGGAGGCAAGCATCGGTGCCGGCGGCACCACCTTCAGTGATTTCCGCGATCTCACCGGCACCAACGGCAACTATGGCAATGCCGCCTGGGTGTACCGGCGGGGCGGAGCACCGTGCAGGGTCTGTGGAACCCCCATCCAACGCGACAAGTTGGGTGGACGGAGCAGCCACTGGTGCCCCAACTGCCAAGCTGCTTGATGGTGCCTGCGTTGTGGACCCATGGCCAATGCCAACACCACCGCCTTGGCTTCGGCGCTGAGCAAAGCGATGGCCAACATCCATCAGCGGGGCTGGTGTGATGGAACCGGCGGCAACTTCAGCTGTGTGCTGGAGCACGAACCGCTGCTCTTGTTGATGGCACCCAGCGGAGTCGACAAGGGAACCGTCGCCCCTCGCGATCTGATTCAGGTGGATGCAACCGGCGCCGTGGTGGCAGGCAAAGGGAAAGCCAGCGCCGAAACGGCCTTGCATCTGGAAATCGTGAACAGCTGCGGCGCCGGGGCGGTGCTGCACACCCATTCACAAGCCGGCACCCTGCTCTCCCAATGGGCCTTACGACGGCACGCACCTGCAGGTGGCGAGGAATCCATGGAGCAGGGCTATCTGGAGTTACGCGACCTGGAAATGCTGAAGGGGCTTGAAGGCGTGACAACCCACGCTTGCCATGTACAGATCCCTGTGATCGCGAATGATCAAGATCTACCGGCGCTGTCAGCGCGGGTGAGACCACAGCTCGCCAACGCACCCCATGGCGTGCTGATTGCAGGCCATGGGCTTTATGCATGGGGCCGCAATCTGGGCACCGCTGTACGCCATCTGGAGATCCTGGAATTCCTACTGGAGCAGCGTTGGCGCCAGCTCTTGCTGGAAGCCTTGATGCAGCATCCCCAACCCGCTTGAGCACAGCGATGACCATCACACACCTGCTGCTGGATATCGAAGGCACCACCTGCCCAGTGAGTTTTGTGGCGGACGTGCTCTTCCCCTACGCCCGAGCCGCGATCCCAGACTTCCTCATCAGCCAGGCTCAAGACCCCGAGATACAAGAACTGGCTCAAGAGGTGGAATCGGCCTGGCTGAAAGACACCGCGGATGAAGCCGTAGCCTTGCGCCAAGACGGCAGCCAGCTCCAGGGCCTGGCACGCCTAGCACCCTATTTACAGCTCTTGATCGACTGCGATGTGAAGCTCACAGCACTCAAAGATCTACAAGGACGGATCTGGCGAGCTGGTTATGCCAATGGGGCATTGGTGGCCCCGCTGTTCAGCGATGTGGCCGAATCGCTGCAACGCTGGCACCAGGAAGGATTCACCCTAGCGGTGTACTCCTCAGGGTCGGTTCCCGCACAGCAACTGCTCTACGGCCACAGCACAGCAGGGGACTTACGGCCGCTCTTCAGCCACTGGTTTGACACACGCATCGGGATCAAACAGGAGCAGGCAAGCTACATCACGATTGCCAAGCAGATGAAGGTTGAAACGACGGAAGTGTTGTTCATTAGCGATGCTCTCAGCGAACTGGAAGCCGCCTCCAGTGCGGGCATGGCCGTGCTGTTCAGCGATCGCGAGGGCAATCCAGGCCGCAACAACGGCAGGTTTGAGAGAATCGATGATTACCGCAGGCTCAATCCCGCGCATGTCACTCAGTGATCGCGACCAGGAGATTCTCTCCATCAACCAAGCCATGCTCAACAGCGTGGCCAGTGGCGACTGGAGTCGTTACGCGCAGTTCTGCGCCGCCGACCTGAGTTGCTTCGAGGGCGAAACCAATGGACACCTGGTGGAAGGCCTGCCATTCCACCAGTACTACTTCAACCTTCCTGCAAGCGATGCGCCCGCGACGGCCGCAACGGTGACCATGGCCCGCCCGCACCTGCGCTGGCTCAGTGACGATGCCGTGGTGCTGAGTTACACCCGCCTCACCCAAAAGCTCGCTGGCGGCGAACCCATCACCGCGAGCTGCTGCGAAACGCGCATCTGGCAGCGCCTCAACGGCAGCTGGCAACAGGTGCATGTGCACCGCAGCTGATCCAGCCAACAAAAAAGCCACCCTTTCGGGTGGCTTCTCTGTCTCATCGCCTCAGCTGCTGATCAACAGCAAGCTTTGAGGTGTGAGCTGGTTGGAGCAAAGAATGTTTTACCTGGCATCGACCTATTTTCTCAGGGGGCTACCCCCCAAATATCGTCGGCGCTGCATCGTTTCACAGCCGAGTTCGAGATGGATCGGAGTGGTTCCAATGCGCCATGGACAC
>NZ_JAHRXJ010000014.1 GCF_019104765.1 Synechococcus sp. HK05
CCAGCAGGCAGGGAATCATCAGAACGCCGAACCAACCCACATAGAGGCGATTGTCGGTGCTGGTGACCCACTCGCAGAACTGGTTCCACGCAGAAGCGCCTTGGCGCTGCTGGATGGTGGTGGTCATGAGTACGGGATACGGAGTGCTCAGCAGCCAAGCCCAATTGGACTCGTTGATGAGCGGGAAGGAAGGACAGGCCGGAAACCCGCCCTGCCACGCATCAATGTAACGGATGTTTGCGCCGTGTGACGCGCTCTTAAGGGCCAGGTGGGTTGGCTGCGCCAGCAGCGGTGCTTATCTCAAGGATCAGCTGTGCTTCTGACTCCAGTGATGGCAAGCGATCTGGTGACGTGGAGTCCCAGCGTCACCCTGGTGCCCAGCCACGGCTGCTTCAACGCGTGCGACTACTGCAGCTTCAGGATTCCGCTCGATCAGGCCGCCCCTCTGGGGGTGCCGGAGGCCGAGGCCCGCCTGATGGCCCGCCCGGGGGCGGCGGAGGTGTTGCTCCTGAGCGGTGAGGTGGCCCCCGACTCCCCCACGCGCGGGTCTTGGTTTGCCCGCCTGCTGCAGCTCAGTCGTTTGGCCCTCGCCCACGGGCGTTTGCCGCACACCAATGCCGGGCCCCTCTCGCGTCATGAGATGGCTGCCTTGGCGCGTCTCAATCCCTCGATGGGGCTGATGCTGGAAGGGGTCGGCCCCGCCTACGACGCCCTGCACCGCCGTGCCCCCAGCAAAACTCTGGCGATGCGGCTGGGGCAGTTGGAGCAGGCCGGCCGGCTGGGTGTGCCATTCACCACAGGCCTGTTGCTCGGCGTTGGCGAAACCATGGCGGATCGTGCGCGCGCCCTCGAGCTGCTGGCGGCGGTGCAGCGCCGATGGGGCCACATCCAAGAGGTGATCCTTCAGCCTTGGCGGCCCGATGGCGAGGCCGCCCGGCCCCTGAGCTCCCTCGAGCAGCGGGATCTTCTCGATGTGATCGCCATGGCGCGCGAGCTTCTGCCCGCTGAGGTGCATCTGCAAACGCCCCCCAACCTTTGGCCCCTAGCGCAGTTGCCTGTGGTGCTCGAGGCCGGCATCAACGATTTGGGCGGCATCGATTGCGTGGATGTGATCAATCCGGCCTATCCGCAGCCCACCCCTGAGGCGTTGCGCCAGCTGCTGGCTCCCCTGGGTTGGCGTCTGGAGCCCCGCACCTGTGTGCACCGCCACTGGTGGCCTCTGCTGCCGGCTGCCCTGAGGCGGCACGTGGAGCAGCGGGCGCGCTTGTTAGCGTCCAATGCGGCCTAGGCCCCCGCGCCCCACACCTCACTGCCAGTGCAACACGCCTCCCCGGAGGACCAGCGGGTGCTGTTGGTGCGCCTGCCCTGTAATCCCATTTTTCCGATCGGCCCGGTCTACTTGGCTGATCACATCCATAAGCAGTTTCCCCAGGTTGAGCAGCGGCTCCTTGATCTGGCGGCGGTGCCGCTACTGGATGTTGAAGCTGTGCTGCGCGAGCAAATCGAACGGTTTCAGCCCTCGCTGCTGGTGTTCTCCTGGCGCGATATTCAGATTTATGCGCCGGTGGATGGGCGCGGCGGCAATCCGCTGCAGAACTCCTTTGAGGTGTTCTATGCCCGCAATCCGCTGAAGCGCCTGCGCGGCGCCCTGGGTGGCTTGCGCTTGATGGGGTCGTTTTATGGCGAGCTGTGGCGCAATCTGCGCCTGGTGCGCCGCGGCCTGCGGATTGCCCGCCGCTTCCAGCCCAAGGCCCGCGCGGTGCTCGGTGGTGGTGCGGTGAGCGTCTTTTACGAGCAGTTGGGTCGCCAATTGCCCCGCGGCACGGTGGTGTCGGTGGGAGAAGGGGAGCCGCTGCTGGACAAGCTGATTCGGGGCGAGTCGCTGGAGGGTGAGCGCTGCTTCATCGCCGGCGAGGAGCCCAAGCCCGGCCTGATCCACGAGCAGCCGGCGGGCATGGAGAAAACAGCCTGCGATTACAGCTACATCGCTTCGATCTGGCCCCAGCTCGACTGGTACCTCGATGGGGGCGACTTCTACGTGGGCGTGCAGACCAAGCGCGGCTGCCCCCACAACTGCTGCTACTGCGTGTACACGGTGGTGGAAGGCAAGGCGGTGCGCGTGAACCCCGTGGAGGAGGTGATCGCCGAGATGCGCCAGCTCTACGCCAAGGGCGTGCGGGGTTTCTGGTTCACCGATGCCCAGTTCATCCCGGCGCGGCGCTACATCGACGACGCCAAGGACTTGCTGCGGGCGATTCAGGCTGAGGGTTGGAGCGACATCCGCTGGGCCGCCTACATCCGCGCCGACAACCTCGATGCCGAGCTGGCGGAGCTGATGGTGGCCACCGGCATGGACTACTTCGAGATCGGCATTACCTCCGGTTCCCAGGAGCTCGTGCGCAAGATGCGCATGGGCTACAACCTCCGCACCGTTCTGGAAAACTGCCGGCTGCTGGCCCGCGCCGGTTTCCGGGAGCACGTGTCGGTCAACTACTCGTTCAACGTGATCGACGAGCGTCCGGAGACGATTCGCCAAACCGTGGCGTACCACCGCGAGCTCGAGCGCATCTTCGGTGCCGACAAGGTGGAGCCGGCGATCTTCTTCATCGGCCTGCAGCCCCACACGCACCTGGAGCAGTACGGCTTCGACCAGGGCCTGATCAAGCCCGGCTACAACCCGATGAGCATGCTCCCCTGGACGGCTCGCCAGCTGCTCTGGAACCCCGAGCCGATGGGCAGCACCTTCGGCCGCATTTGCCTGGAGGCGTTCGAGCGCAACCCCGCTGATTTCGGCCGCACGGTGATGGATCTGCTCGAGCGCGACTACGGCTTGGCTCCTCTGGAGGAGGCGTTGCATGCCCCGGTGGAGGGGCGGCGTGCCTTGGCGACCGCCACGCGCTGATCAGCTTTGGGGCAGGTGCAGTTCGGCCTGTAATCCCCCCAGGGAGGAGCGATTCAGGGCAAGGCGCCCACCATGCAACTGGCAGCAGCGCTCCACGATGGTGAGCCCCACGCCCGACCGGTTGCGTTGCTGCCGGTCATCGGCGGGGGCGATGCGCGGCATGCCGAGCAGATTGGCGCTGCTCAAGCCGCGACCGCCGTCTTCCACCAGCAGCACCACGCTGTTGCGCTGCTGTTGCGCAGCCAGGCGGATCGGAGGGGCGCCGTAGCGAATCGCGTTGTCGATCAGGTTTTGCAGGGCTCGCTCGATCAGGGCCTGATCCAGGCGCACCAGCAGTCTGGGCACGGCGAGGTCGATCGGCTGCTGGGGATAGCTGGCTGCCACCCGTTCACACAGTTCATCGAGGGCGCTCAACCGCGGCCGGAACGGTTCTGTTTGCTCGCCGGCGGCCTCTTGCAGCAAATGGGTGAGGCTGATCAGCCGATCGATCTCCACCCGCAGCTGCGGCAGGGCGTCGTTCCAGGCGGTGGGTTCGCTCGCTTGGTCCTCCAGCCGTTCCACCCGCATCGACAGCCGGGTCAGTGGGCTGCCCAGGTCATGGGCGAGGCCCTGCAGAAAGCGGCGGCGTGATTCGTGTTGTTGGTTGAGCTGCTCGAGCACGCGGTTGATCCGAATGCTCAGCTCGCGCATCGCGCCCATACCCCCTTCGGGCACCAGCTCCAGTTCGCCGGAGGGGATGGCCGGGAGTTGTCTGAGCAGTTGTTGGATCGGCCGTTGCAGCTGCCATTGCAGAAACAGCGCCATTCCGCTGCTGCCCCCCAGCATCAGACTTCCGATCCGGATCGCCGGCCAGAGCCAGGGCAGCGCCGTGCCGGGGCTGGCGTACACCCACAGCTGCGGGTTTGCTGCCGTGGAGCGCTGTACCGCCAACCAGTAGCCCCCGAGCCAGCTGCGTTGGCTGGGGGGATCCCTGCGCAAAGGACCGGCCAGGCCGGCATCCCTAAGACTGCTGCGCAGAGCTTCGGCCTCTTGTCCTTGGGCCGGAAGGCTCTCCGGTGGGGGTTGTACGGCTGCCCAGATGCGCAGAGGGCGTTGTTGTCCGCTTCCGGCGGGGTGGCCGTGTAATTGGTTGGCCTGGCGAGCCAGGCTCAAACTGATCGCCTGGGTGGTGGTGGTTTGCAGGAGCTTGGGCATCCCCAGGCTGAGCAGGGCAAAGCTGCCTGCCCAGGCACTGGCCACACACAGGAGCAAGCGCAGGCTGTCGCCGCCGGTGAAGCCTCGAAATCGGTTGGCTCCCGCCCTCATCCGTTCAGGCCTGGGGCTCGATCTGCACCTCGGCGTTGAGGCGATAGCCCCGGCCGCGCACCGCTTCGATCATGCGGCCGCTGCCGCGCTTGCAGCTGTTGAGCAATTTGCGCAGCTTGGAGATGCGCACATCGATGCTGCGGCTGTTGGTGGCATCCACCAAGCTGCCGGTGGCCTGGCAGAGCTGTTCGCGTTCAAAGGCAATGCCGGGTGAGAGGCAGAAGAAGCTGAGCAGCGAGGCATCACCGCGGCTGAGGCTGTTCACCACACCCGTGGGGCCCTGCAGTTCCAGTCGTGCGGGATCAAACAGCAGGGTGTTGATCCGGAAGATCTGCTCGGGAGGCCGTTGCGGTGTGAGCTCACGGCGGTAGTCGAGCAGGCGCTCCAGCCGCAGCTGCAGCTCACGCCACAGGAAGGGTTTGGCCATGTAGTCGTCGGCACCGGTTTCCAGGCCCTCGATGCGTTCATCGGCGGCTCCCAGCGCGGAGAGCATCAGCACCGGGAAGCGATGGCCCTGCCCGCGCAAACGCTCCAGGAGGTGGGTGCCGCTCTGGCCAGGCAGCAGCCGATCCAGCACCAGCACATGCGGCATCTCATCGCGCAAGGCCTCATCGAGGCCGTCGCTGTTTTCAAAGCTCCGGGCCTGCCAGCCGCAGCTGTTGAAGCGTTCCTCCAACAGCGAGAGGAGATCGCGATCGTCGTCCACCACCCACACCCGGGCATCGGGATGGCTTGAGGTTGCCGGCGGTTGCGCGGTGGATGCCGTCATGGTGCGCTGGTGCTGCTGGCTGTATTCCACCAAGGTCTGCGCACAACCAGCAAAAGCGCAAGCCCTACGAGCCCTTCGATCCCGCCGATCGGGTTGTCAGGCCCGGTGAGCCAGACCGGCGCGTCGGCATCAATCAGCACCACTCCCTGCACCAACACAAACCAGCCGGCGACCAGTCCGCCGTGCAGACCAATCGCCCCCCAGATCAGGCCATGGTCGGCGCGGCGCTGGAGCCCGAGGGCGAGGCCCAGCAGCAGGAGCCCAAGCAGCAGCCCGAGCAGGAGCAGGGGCGGCAGGTTGAAGCGGGTGTGCACCAAGCTGAAGCAAGCCGCCTGCAGCCAAAGGGCCCGTTGCGCTCCGAGCAGCAGTTGCAGTTCTCCCAGCAGCCAACCGCGGAACAGCACTTCCTCGGCGAATCCCACGCCCAAACCGAGGGCTAAGCCATTCAGCAGCAAGCCGGCCGTGAGCCGGGGCTGCCAGCTGAGATCTCCAGTGAGCTGCAGGCAGACCAGCACCAGCGCCAGCAGCAGCACCGCCTTGATCACCCCCCGCAGCAGGGCCTTCAGCAGAGCCGATGGGCTGCCGCTCACGCCCAGGCAGCGCCAGGCATCCGCCACGCCCCAGGCGCGCTGGAGCCGCCAGGGCAGGCTGGCGAGCAAGGCGGCCACGCTGGGCAGGGCGGCAAGGGTGGCCCGCTGCGCGGCAGGAACACCGAGCAGCCCCAGCAGCATCTGCAGCCCCAGGAACAGAGCCACCAAACCAGCCGGGTAGAGCACGGTGCCCCACCAATGCAGCCTCGGGCGCTCTGGTGCGCTGGTGCTCACTCCTCGGGTTCGATCGTGCTGCTCAGGCCTTTGGCCTTGAGCGTTTCGCAATAGAACTCAGCGGGCTCGATATCGCACACGATCACCAGGCCCACCCCGGTGTTGTGGGCTTCCAGCATCACGGCGATGGCGTCCTGCTCGCTGAGCGAGGGCACCACCTGCCTCAGGGTGCCCACCACGTATTCCATGGTGTTCACCGGGTCGTTGTGGAGCAGCACTTTGTAGCGGGGTGAGGGCTTGCGTACCCGCTCCGGCGCTTTCTCCATCACGGCTGCGCCGCCGCTTTCACGGCCGGGCGTTTGGGTGGCGGTGAAAGCGGCTGTGCAGGGGGTGGATCGAGGCATCCTGTCCAACTCCGGCATCACGACAGCGGACTTTAGGCAGCAGCTCAGGCCGCAGCGGCTGCGGGAGCCAGCGCTGTCTGGATGCGGCGCATGGCTTCCAGCACGTTCTCGCGGCTGTTGAAGGCCGAGAGACGGAAGTAGCCCTCGCCGGCGGCGCCGAAGCCGCTGCCGGGGGTGCCCACCACGTTGGCCTGGTTGAGCAGTCGATCAAAGAAGCCCCAGGAATCCACGCCCTCAGGTGTTTTGATCCACACGTATGGAGCCTGTTCTCCTCCGTACACCTGCAGGCCGGCAGCACTCAGTTCGCGGCGGATGATCGCGGCGTTCTCCATGTAGAAGCTGATCAGCGCCTTCACCTGGGCCTGGCCTTCAGCGGAATACACCGCTTCAGCGCCGCGCTGCACGATGTAGCTCACGCCGTTGAACTTGGTGCACTGGCGGCGGTTCCACAGGGCCCAGAGCTCCACCTGCTCGCCATTGGCGGCGGTGCCCATCAGGCCGCGGGGCACCACGGTGAGGGCGCAGCGGGTGCCGGTGAAGCCGGCGTTCTTGGAGAAGGAGCGGAATTCGATCGCGCAGTCGCGGGCGCCTTCGATCTCATAGATCGAGTGGGGCAGGGAGGGGTCCTGGATGAAGGCCTCGTAGGCGGCATCAAACAGGATCAGCGAGCCGTTGGCGCGGGCGTAATCCACCCAGGCCTTGAGCTGCTCCTTGGTGGCCACCGCGCCGGTGGGGTTGTTGGGGAAGCAGAGGTAGATCAGATCCACCTTTTCGCTCGGGATCTGCGCGGTGAAGCCGTTCTCGGCGCTGATCGGCAGGTAGGTGAGGCCGCCGTATTGGCCGGCGTCATCGGCATCGCCGGTGCGGCCCGCCATCACGTTGCTGTCCACATACACCGGATACACCGGGTCGGTGACGGCGATGCGGTTGCCCTCGCCCAGGATGTCGAGGATGTTGGCGCTGTCGCACTTGGAGCCGTCGGAGACGAAGATCTCCTCGGCGGAAATCTGGCAGCCGCGGGCCTGGAAATCGTGTTGGGCGATCGCTTCGCGCAGCCACAGGTAGCCCTGCTCCGGGCCGTAGCCGTGGAAGCCTTCGCGGGTGCCCATCTCATCGATGGCGGCCTTCATGGCGGTGCGGCAGGCCTCGGGCAGCGGTTCTGTCACATCGCCGATGCCCAGGCGGATGATCGGCGCACTGGGGTTGGCCTCACTGAAGGCCTTCACCCGCCGGGCGATCTCGGGGAACAGATAACCCGCCTTGAGCTTGAGGTAATTGCCGTTGACCTGGGCCATGTCGTCGCATGCGGGCCGCGCGGGCCCCTGGGTACTGGGCGCGATTGTCCTACGCGGGGGTGGCCGGCTGGGGATGCCTTCTGCATACGATCGAGCCAGTGCTGTGCCAGCCGCCGTGACCGTTGCTCCAGCTCAGCCGGCCGGTGCTTCAGCAGATGCGCCTGTGGATTTCGCGGCCCTGGTGGACCGCAGCATCGCCAAGCCCGGCCGCTACCTCGGCAATGAGCTGGGGGTGCAGGCCCGCGACTGGGATCAGGCCTGGCCGGCCGCCGGCGTGCGCTGGGCGCTCACCTACCCCGAGATCTACGAGGTGGGCTCGAGCAACACCGGCCACATCATTCTCTATTCGATCCTCAACAGCGTTCCGGGCCAGCTGTGCGACCGCAGCTATCTGCCCGGGCCAGATCTGGCCGAGCGGCTGCGCGAGCGCGGTGAGGCGCTCTTTGCGGTGGAGAGCCGCCGGCCCCTGCCCGCCTTCGACATCCTCGGCTTCTCCCTCAGCTACGAGCTCGGTGCCACCAACATCCTTTCGATGCTGGAGCTGGCGCAGATCCCGATCCGCGCGGCCGATCGCGGCAATCTGCCTCTGGCGGATCCGGCGGCGCCACCGTTGATCTTTGCTGGGGGCCCCACCGCCACCAGCAACCCCGAGCCCTTTGCGGCCTTTTTCGATTTCGTGGTGCTGGGGGATGGCGAAGAGGTGCTGCCCGAGATCGGGCTTGTGGTGGCTGAAGCCAAGGCGGCTGGGCTGAGCCGCCGCGAGCTGCTGATCGATCTGGCTCAGGTGCCCGGGGTGTATGTGCCCTCGCTCTACGGCCCCGGCCCTGATGGCGTCACCCAGGTGCCGCTCCGACCCGGGGTGCCAGCCCGGGTGCTGCGGCGCACCGCCACGCCGATGCCCCACTACGCCATGGGGCTGGTGCCCCATATCGAAACAGTGCATGACCGGCTCACGGTGGAGATCCGCCGCGGCTGCACCCGCGGTTGCCGCTTCTGCCAGCCGGGCATGCTCACCCGCCCCGCCCGCGATGTGGAACCCGAAGCGGTGATCGAGGCGATCGAAACCGGCATGGAGCGCACCGGCTATTCCGATTTCTCGCTGCTCTCCCTCAGCTGCTCTGACTACCTCGCCCTACCTGCGGTGGGCGTGGAGCTGCGCAACCGCTTGGCCGATAAGAACGTGAGCCTCACCCTGCCCAGCCAGCGGGTGGATCGCTTCGACGAGAACATCGCCCACATCCTTGGCGGCACCCGCAAGGCGGGCCTCACCTTCGCGCCGGAGGCCGGCACCCAGCGCCTGCGCGACATCGTGAACAAGGGCCTCACCGATGCCGAGCTGCTGCGGGGCATCCGCACCGCCATGGAGAGCGGTTACCGCAAGGTGAAGCTGTATTTCATGATCGGCCTGCCGGGGGAAACCGATGCCGATGTGATCGGCATTGCCGACACCTGCCGCTCCCTCCAGCAGCAGTGCCGTGATCTGGGGCGGCTGGAGCTGAACCTCACGATCAGCAATTTCACGCCCAAACCGCATACGCCGTTTCAGTGGCACAGCGTGAGCACGGCGGAATTCCAGCGCCGCCAGCAGCTGCTGCGCGATGAGCTGCGGCGGATGCGCGGCATCAAAACCAATTACACCGATATCCGCCTCTCGGCGATGGAAGACTTCGTGGGCCGCGGCGATCGCCGCCTCGCTCCGGTGATCGAAGCGGCTTGGCGCGCAGGCGCGGGCCTCGATGCTTGGTTTGAAGCGGCGGATCGCACCTATGAGGCTTGGACCTCCGCGATCGAGGCGGCGGGGCTCGGGGGGCGCTACCGCGACCTGGAGATGGGGGAGTGGAGTGCGGCCGAAGGCATGGACCCCGACGATCTCGCCGCCTTTTGCGGCCAGCCCCTGCCCTGGGATCACATCGATTCCGGTGTGGAGAAAACCTGGCTAGCGAACGACCTACGCCAGGCCCTGGCCGCCGCTGTGGTGCCGGATTGCTCCTTTGATGGCTGCAGCAGCTGTGGGGTCTGCGGCCCCGAGCTGGGTCACAACGTGGTGGTGCCGCCGCCGCCGATCCCGGAGCAGCGGCCCCAGCGGGCGCCGGCCAGTGAGCGGGTGGAGCGGTTGCGCTTCCGCTTCAGCAAAACTGGCTCCCTGGCGCTGCTCAGCCATCTGGATCTGGTGCGACTGATGGAGCGGGCCCTGCGCCGCAGCGGTTTGCCAGTGAGCTTCACAGGCGGCTTCCATCCCCTGCCGCGGGTGCAGTTCGCCCTGGCTCTGCCCCTGGGGGCAGAGGCCGAGGGTGAATGGATGGACATTGAATTCACCCGCGGGCTTGATCCCGCCGAGGCGCTGCATCAGCTCCAGCTCCAGCTCCCCGAAGGATTTGCCCTGCTGCAGGTGGAGCCGGTGGCTGTGTCTGGCGCGAGCCTGTCGCAGGAGCTGGTGGGTGCCCACTGGCAGCTGGAGTTGCGCCCTGTAGCCGATCGCCCCGCGGTGGAGGCCTGGCAGGCGGCGGCGGCGGCGTTGCTCGCCAGCGAGAGCTGGATCTGGCACGACACCGATAAAAAAGGTCGACCGCGGCAGCGCGACTGTCGCCCCTTCCTCCAGAGCCTGGAGGTGCGCGCGGCGGCGGCGGATGGCGTCGTGCTGCGCTATGGCGCGGTGGTGGATCCGGCGGGCCGAAGTTTGCGGCCCGAGCAGCTGCAGCACTGGTTTGCCCAACAGCTCGACGCCGAGCTGGAGATGGTGAGCTTGCGCCGCGAATCCCTGCAGCTTCGGCAGAGCTGAAACCCCCTGAAAACACTCGTGCTAGCGTGTGCTTACCGGTTCAACCTGAACCAAGCGCAGCTACACCGCTCTGCTCGGTCCTCGGGTTCCGCATCAGTTTTCACGAACCTCTCTTCCTGAAAGCTGCCCAATGCGGCGCCGGCAGACGGGTTCCATTCAGATCTGGATCTCGCAAGCAACGGGCTTCGGCCCCTACCCACGAAGGCCGCAGGCCTGCCGCCGTTGATGAACCGGCGTTCTCACTGAATTTTTCAAGCACCACTCCGTGTTTCTTCCCCTGCATCGGCGATGCAGGTCCGAGTTTCTGGAGGGTTGCTCGGGCGCTGAGCGCCCCTCCCTGCTTCTGATTCTGGCCTGCTTCATGCAGGTCTTCTCCTGACCTTCCATGCCTCAGCAGATCGTCATCGCCGAGCAGCTGCGTATTGCCGCAGTGCTCACCGATGACCGGGTGGATGAACTGGTGGTGGCCCAGGGCCGCTACCAGATTGGCGATGTGTATCTCGGCACGGTGGAAAACGTGCTGCCGGGGATCGACGCCGCGTTTGTGAACATCGGCGAGGGCGAGAAGAACGGCTTCATCCACGTGACCGATCTGGGGCCGCTGCGCCTCAAGAAAGGCACCCTCGGCATCACCGAACTGCTGGAGCCGCGCCAGAAGGTGCTGGTGCAGGTGATGAAGGAGCCCACCGGCACCAAGGGCCCACGCCTCACGGGCAACCTCACCCTGCCGGGCCGCTTCTTGATCCTTCAGCCCCATGGCCAGGGCGTGAATATCTCGCGGCGGATCAATGCCGAAAGCGAACGCAATCGTCTGCGGGCTTTGGGTGTGCTGATCAAGCCGCCCGGTGCCGGCCTGCTGATCCGCACCGAGGCCGAAGGGGTGAGCGAAGAGCTGCTCATCGACGACCTCGAGGCGCTGCTGCGTCAGTGGGAAGCGATTCAGACCGCGGCGGAGAGTGCAACGCCGCCGGTGTTGCTCAACCGCGACGAAGACTTCATCCACCGCATCCTGCGCGATCACTACAGCCCCGACGTGGCGCGGATCGTGCTCGACAGCGCCGATGGTGTGAGCCGCGTGAATGCGTTCCTGGGTGCCGATCAAAGCCAGGTGCAGGTTGAGCAACATCTCGACTCCGGCGAGATCCTTGAGGCCTTCAAGGTGAACGCCGCCATCCGCGATGCCCTCAAGCCGCGGGTGGATCTCCCCTCCGGCGGCTACGTGATCATCGAGCCCACCGAGGCTCTCACGGTGATCGACGTGAACTCGGGGTCCTTCACCCGGTCGGCCAATGCTCGGGAAACCGTGCTCTGGACCAATTACGAGGCCGCCACGGAGATCGCCCGCCAGCTGAAGCTGCGCAATATCGGCGGTGTGGTGATCATCGACTTCATCGACATGGAGTCGCGGCGCGACCAGCTGCAGGTGCTGGAGCACTTCACCGCCGCCCTGCGGCCGGATTCAGCGCGTCCCCAGATCGCCCAGATCAGCGAGCTGGGTCTGGTGGAGCTCACCCGCAAGCGCCAGGGCCAGAATATTTACGAGCTCTTCGGCCGGGCCTGCCCCAGCTGCGGTGGTTTGGGCCATGTGGCCGTGCTGCCTGGAAAAGACAGCCTTCAGCCCCTGGCTGCTGCACCGGGATTGGTGCGCTCTGCGGCCTCGGCCCGCGCTGAGGTGTCCAGCCCCGCCGGCGGTGAATCCGGCAGTGGCCGCCGCCGCCGTGGTGGCCGCGGTGGCCGCGGCGGTAGCGATGCTCCAGAGCTCAGCAGCTACGACGACTCCGTCCCGGCGGGTGTCTCCAACGACGCCGCCACCGCTGCGGCTGAGCCGTCGTCTCGGCGCCCGGAGCCTGAGCTGGTGGCTGTGCCGATGGATCCCGAGCAGGAGCTCGTGTATGGCTGGTTGGGCCTCAATCCCGCCCTGTTGCTGGATCCCGTTCCCGCGGCCGACAACCTGGTGGTGCGGGTGGTGCGCCCGGGTGAAGACGCGGAGGCGGTGCTTGAGGAAGCCCGTCAGCAGTTGGCCGCTGCAGGTCCCCGCCGCCGCCGCCGTGGTCGCGGTGGCGCCAACGGTCAGGGGACTGGATCCGCTGCAGCCCCCACTGCAGTCCCCATGGAGAGCTTGCCTGTCACGGTGGAAATCACTCCGCTACCCGTGGACACCTTCCCCAGCTATCCCAGCGTTGCTGTGCTGCCGGACAGCGGCCTCGAGCTCGTGGCAGCCGCGGCAGAGCCGGAGGCCGTTAATGGTCGGCGCGTGCGCAGTCGGCGCCGCAGCGAGGCCACTGCAACTGATGCGGCGGCCGTTGCCGTGTTGCCTGTGGAGGAGGCTGCTGCGACCAGCGATGCGGCGCCAGCTGAACCCAACGACGACGCCTCAGAACCCCGCCGCCGCCGCCGCCGCTCCTCTGCGGCCGAATGAACCACCGCAGCGATCCCCTGCCCCAGCGGATCGCCGGTGTGGATGAGGTCGGCCGCGGCTGCTGGTTTGGCCCAGTGTTTGCCGGAGCTGTGATCCTCCCGGATTCGGCGCGATCCGTGCTGGCCTCAGCGGGCCTCACCGATAGCAAGAAGCTCACTGCCCGCCGCCGCGCGCAGTTGGTGCCGCTCATTCAGCAGCAGGCCGAGAGCTGGGCTCTGGGGCAGGCCTCGGCCCGTGAGGTTGATCAGGTGGGCATTCGCGCGGCCACCGAGCGGGCCATGCTGCGGGCCCTGCAGCGCCTCTGCGCACCGCCGCCGGCGCTGGTGCTGGTGGATGGGGTGTTGCCCTTAAGGCTCTGGGCGGGCCCTCAGCAGACCGTGGTGCGCGGCGATAGCGAGCACCTGGAGATCGCTGCCGCCAGCGTGCTCGCCAAGCAAGCTCGCGATGCCTTGATCACCCGACTGGCGGCGCGCTATCCGACTTATGGCCTGGAGCGGCATGCAGGGTATGGCACCGCATTGCACCGTGCTGCCGTGCTGGAGGCCGGACCCACACCCCTGCACCGCCGTTCGTTTCTGGGCAAGGTGCTGGCTGCTTAGCGGCCGGCAGGGGCCAGGCACCAAGCGTTGAAATCATCCAGCAGCTGCTGCTGCACTCTGGTTTTCATCCCGAGCAGGATCCCCGCCAGCAGGGAGCGGCCGGTGGCTTCGAGCACTTTCACCGGGATCAGACGCAACAGGCTGGGCTGGCTCACGCTCACCGCGAGGCAGGCCTCGCCGTTGAGTCCCTCTCCGCTGACCTCCAGCCACGATTCCAGCGTCAGCTGGAAGTCGTCGACGATGCCAAGCCCCTCCAGCTGGCAATCGATGGCTTCTAGCTCGATGCGCTTGGCGCTGCGGCGGGCCACCAGCTCCACCACCGGTTGGATCTGCAGTTGGAACACCTGCAGCCGGGTCACGGTGTAGCGGTAGTGGCCGTTGCCGAGGTTCTCCAGCTGCTCGGGATCCAGCAGGGCACCGATCACCCGCTCCTCGTCATTGAGGTAGTCGGGCAGCAGGTCGGCCTGGTGCGGGACCGACAACTGCAAGGCTTGGCTGGCGCTGAAGGCCAAAGGCATGGCTCGTTGGCCGGCGCGCCATGATCCTATCCAGCACGGCCGGCACAACCCGCATGCGCATTGCATTTCTTGGTCCTGTCGGCACCTACGGCGAGCAGGCCGCGATCCGGCTCTGTGCGCTTGAGGGGATTGAGGCGCCTGCGTTCATGCCGCAGGTGGGCATCCGCGCCGTGGTGAAGGCGGTGGCGGAGGGCCACTGCGATGCAGCGGTGGTGCCGGTGGAAAACTCCGTGGAGGGTGGCGTGACCGCTTGCATGGATGCCCTCTGGGAGCATCCCGAGCTGCGGGTGGCCAGGGCTCTGGTGTTGCCGATCCGCCATGCCCTGCTCGGCAGCGGACCCTTGGAGGGGGTGAGCGAAGTGCTCTCCCATCCCCAGGCCCTGGCCCAGTGCAGTCAGTGGTTGAGCGATCAGTTGCCCGCCGCGTTGCAACTGCCCACCAGCTCCACCGCCGATGCTGCGCGGATGGTGGCCGGCAGCCGCTTCCGTGCCGCCATCGCATCGCTCCAGGCAGCCCAGGAGCACGGCCTGGAGGTGTTGGCCTATCCGATCAACGATGTGGCCGGCAACTGCACACGGTTTCTGTTGCTGCGCCAGGGCGAACGCACCCTGCAGGGCCCCCTGGCCAGCCTCGCCTTTTCCTTGCACGCCAATCGCCCCGGTGCGCTGCTTGAGGCCCTGGCTTGCTTTGCTCACCGCGATCTCAACATGACGCGGATCGAATCACGCCCCTCAAAACGGGAGATGGGTGAATACATCTTCTTTGTGGATCTGGAGCTGCCCCAGGGGGAGGCGCCCCTGCTCCAGGCCCTCGCTGAGCTGAAGCCACTCTGCGAACATCTGGCGGTCTTCGGGGCTTATCCGATGACGCAGATCGACGCTGGCGAGCCGGCTTAAGCCGGCTTGCGGCCCCGGAAGACCCCGAATTGCATCATTCCGGTGTCGAAGCCCCAATGCATCAGCAGCAGCGTGGGGGTTTCGCGCAGGCCCATCAGCACGGCCCGCGGCCCCAGCCCCAGCACCGCAGCCGGACGCCGCGCGCCCTCCAGGATGGAATCAATCCAGGACGGCAGGGTTTCGCGGCTCCAATCGGCTGTCTCCACCTGGAGCTGATCGCCGGCTGCACCTGACGACCAACGGCTCTGCTCGAGGTTGCGGCGGAACCCGGGGATGCTGGCAAATTCCGGATGCGCCCATTGCACCAGCAATTGGTGCATCACCCAGCGCTCAAGCCGGTTGAGGGGCTTCACGGCGGGATCGCGGCGGTTCCAATCGGCCACAGCCAGCAGCCCACCCGGCTTGAGCACCCGCAGCAGTTCATCGGCGTAGCGCTGCTTGTCGGGCATGTGGGGCCCAGCTTCCACGCTCCACACCGCATCAAAGCTCTGATCGGGTAGCTCGAGCGCTAAGGCATCCATCACCGCAAACCGACAGCTCAGGCCCGTGGGCGTGAGGTCTGTGGCGCGCTTGATCTGTCCTGGGCTGATGCTGATGCCCAACACGTTGAGGCCGTAGTCGCGGGCGAGGATGCGGGCGCTGCCGCCGATGCCGCAGCCCACATCCAGCACGGTGCTGCCGGGGGGGAGCTGATCCAGGCCGCTCCAACGCACCAGCTCGTGCACGAAGTCTTCCTTGGCGCGGCGGAAATCGCGGCGCTTCGGTGGGCTGCCGTAGTGGCCCAGGTGCACATGCTCGCCCCAGAGCCGCTCGAGCAATTGATCGTCGGTCCAGCGGTCGTAGGCGTCAGCCACGCTGGCGGTGCTGGTGAAGGCGCGATCACGCCAGCTCCACACCAACAGCCCGATCAGCAAGAGGCCCGCCAGAACGGCGACCATCAACATCAGACCCCCCGCCAGGGGGGTGAGCACAGCAAGGATCTGCATCAGGGTTCAGCGATCGGTGGCGTCGCCGGGTTCCTGCAGGTCCCTGAAGGTGTCTTGCAGCACGGTGCGGGCCGCCAGTTGGCGGCGGGTTTCATCCAGCAGTTCAAACTCCTGCCGCAGGCGCTCTTCGGTGTCGGTGATTTCCAGCAGGGTCTGCTGCTGATCGGCCACCGGCCCCCCCAGGTGGGATCCGATCCAGAAGGAGAGCTCCCGCGGTAGATCCGGCAGATCCGTGGGCAGGCTGGTGGGTTTCCCCATCAGCTTGCCGGTGAGTTCCACCACATCTTTCAGGGCCTGCTCCACGTTGCTGGAGAGATCGCTCAGACGGTCGTGGTTCTCAGGATGTTCATCTTCAATCCAGCTCACCAGCCCCACCTTGAAGGGCGCCTCGCGCACCACCTCGAGCACGCGAAAGCGTTGTTGGCCGAGGGTCACGATGTTGCTGCGGTCGTCGGATTGGGTCTGGCACTGCAGGATTTCAGCGCAGCAGCCCACATCCGCCATGCGACCTTCCTGGGGATCCCAACGCACCACGCCGAAGCGCCGGTCGGTGTGGAGCACCGTGCGCAGCATCATCCGGTAGCGCGGCTCAAAGATGTGCAGCGGCAGCACTTCCTGCGGAAACAGAACCACGTCGGGCAACGGGAACAGTGGCAGCTCGCGCACGGCCAGTTGCGTCACGTGGCAGAGGGATCAGGGTGGAACGAATCCTAGGGAGAGCTGCTGAGCGTCGCGCGGTGGCTGGCGCCGTTGGATTGGCCCACAAAAAAAGCCCGCCATGCGGCGGGCCTGGATCTGATCCTCTCGGAGTCAGCGGGTCAGAGCTTCACCTCGATGTCCACGCCGCTGGGCAGGTCCAGCTTCATCAGAGCATCGATGGTCTTGGCCGAAGGGCTGTAGATGTCGATGATGCGGCGATGGGTGCGGGTCTCGAAGTGCTCGCGGGAATCCTTGTCCACGTGGGGCGAGCGCAGCACGCAATAGATCTTGCGCTTGGTGGGCAGGGGGATCGGACCGATCGCAGTTGCAGCGGTGTGATCGGCCGTTTCGATGATTTTTTCGCAGGAGAGATCCAGCATGCGGCGATCAAACGCCTTCAGGCGGATGCGGATCTTCTGCTGAGCGATAGCTGTGGACATGGATCAGGCGGGAGAGGTCAGCAAGGACCAGCGCTCGATGGGCACGAGGCAGCTGGGGAGGTTGAAGCTGGATTGTCGAGGTGCGGAAGGGGATGGAGAGCTGAAGCCCGGTGGGCTGACTCCCCATCCCGAAACCTAAATCACGGCCGAAGCCGGATCAGGATCACTCGATGATCTTGGAGACCACGCCGGCACCGATGGTGCGGCCGCCTTCGCGGATGGCGAAGCGCATGCCTTGCTCGATGGCCACGGGGCAGATCAGCTCGCCGGTCATCTTGATGCGGTCACCGGGCATCACCATTTCCACGTTGGAACCGTCGTCGGCGGTGAACGCGGTGATCTGACCGGTCACGTCGGTGGTACGGATGTAGAACTGCGGGCGGTAGCCAGCAAAGAAGGGGGTGTGGCGGCCGCCTTCTTCCTTCTTCAGCACGTACACCTCACCTTCGAACTTGGTGTGAGGCTTGATGGAGTTGGGCTTCACGAGCACCATGCCGCGCTCGATGTCTTCCTTCTGGATGCCGCGCAGCAGCAGACCCACGTTGTCGCCGGCCATGCCCTCGTCGAGCAGCTTGCGGAACATTTCCACGCCGGTGACGGTGGTCTCGCGGGTGTCCTTGATACCCACGATCTGCACGGTTTCACCAACCTTCACCACACCGCGCTCAATACGGCCGGTGGCCACGGTGCCACGACCGGTAATGGAGAACACGTCTTCAACAGCCATCAGGAAGGGCTTGTCGACTTCGCGCTCGGGCTCGGGGATGCCGCTGTCGACGGCTTCCATCAGCTCGGTGATCTTGCCTTCCCACTCGGCGTCGCCTTCCAGCGCCTTCAGGCCGGACACCTTCACCACGGGGATGTCGTCGCCGGGGAAGTCGTAGCTGCTGAGCAGCTCGCGCACTTCCAGTTCCACCAGCTCGAGGATCTCCTCGTCGTCCACCATGTCGCACTTGTTCAGTGCCACCACCAGAGCGGGCACGCCCACCTGCTTAGCGAGCAGGATGTGCTCCTTGGTCTGGGCCATGGGGCCGTCGGTGGCGGCCACCACGAGGATGGCGCCGTCCATCTGAGCGGCACCGGTGATCATGTTCTTCACGTAGTCCGCGTGGCCGGGGCAGTCCACGTGGGCGTAGTGACGACCGTCGGTCTCGTACTCAACGTGAGCGGTGTTGATGGTGATACCGCGCTCACGCTCTTCCGGAGCACCGTCGATCTGGTCATAAGCCTGAGCCTTGGCCTGACCCTTCTTGGCCAGCACGTTGGTGATGGCGGCGGTGAGGGTGGTCTTGCCGTGGTCAACGTGGCCGATGGTGCCGATGTTGACGTGGGGCTTATTCCTTTCGAACTTCTCGCGAGCCATGATGAAAAAGAATCGGGGGGTAAATGGGTATGGGAAAGATCAGGAATTAATTGCCCTGATTCTTGGAGATGATGGCTTCTGCCACGTTGCGAGGAACTTCCTCGTAGTGGCTGAATTCCATCGAGAAGATACCCCGACCCTGGGTCATGGATCGGAGCTGGGTGGCGTAGCCGAACATCTCGGCCAGAGGCACCTTGGCCTGGACCTTGGACTGACCATCATCGATGGACTGCCCTTCAACCTGGCCGCGACGGGAGGAGAGATCGCCGATGACGGACCCGAGGAAATCCTCAGGCACCTCTACCTCAACCTTCATCATCGGTTCAAGCAGTACAGGGCTGCACTTCTTGACGCCGTCCTTGAAGGCCATGGAGCCGGCGATCTTGAACGCCATCTCCGACGAGTCCACATCATGGTAAGACCCGTCGATCATGGTGACCTTCACATCGATCATCGGGAAGCCTGCAATCACGCCGGACTGGCAGGTTTCCTTCATGCCGGCTTCTGCCGGTCCGATGTACTCCTTGGGCACGACACCGCCAACGATCTTGTTGACGAATTCGAAGCCTGAACCCGGCTCGCCGGGCTCCATTTCGATCACCACGTGGCCGTACTGGCCCTTGCCACCGGTCTGACGGGCGAACTTGCCCTCACCCTTGGCGCTGGCGCGAATGGTTTCGCGATAAGACACCTGAGGAGCACCGATGTTGGCCTCCACCTTGAATTCGCGCAGCATGCGGTCCACGAGGATTTCCAGGTGGAGTTCGCCCATGCCGGCGATCACGGTCTGGTTGGTTTCCGGATCCGTGCGAACCCGGAAGGTGGGGTCTTCCTCGGAGAGGGATTGCAGGGCTTTGGAGAGCTTCTCCATGTCGCCCTTGGTCTTGGGCTCCACGGCCACCGAGATCACAGGCTCGGGGATGTAGAGCGATTCCAGAACGATCGGATCGGAATCCACGCACAGGGTGTCGCCGGTGGTGGTGTCCTTCAGGCCGAGCACGGCGCCGAGGTCACCCGCACGCAGCTCATCCACTTCCTCACGGTCGTCGGCCTTGAGCACGATCAGTCGGGAGATGCGCTCTTTCTTGTCCTTGGTGGAGTTGAGCACATAGCTGCCCTTCTGCAGCACACCTGAGTAGATGCGCACGAAGGTGAGCTTGCCGAAGGGATCGGCCATCACCTTGAACGCCAGGGCGCTGAAGGGAGCGCTGTCGTCTGCAGGACGCACAGCCTCTTCGCCGTTGGCCAGCACACCCTGAATCGGGGGCACGTCGACCGGTGCGGGCAGGTAATCCACAACGGCATCCAGCAGCAGCTGCACGCCCTTGTTCTTGAAGGCGGAACCACACAGCATCGGCACCAGGCCATGCTTCAGCACGCCTTCGCGGATGCCCTTGCGCAGTTCTTCTTCAGTGAGTTCGCCTTCTTCGAGGAACTTCTCGATCAGCGCCTCATCGGTTTCGGCAACCGCTTCCATCAGGTAGGCGCGCCATTCGGCGGCCTCATCAGCCATCGAAGCGG
Organism: Synechococcus sp. HK05; assembly: GCF_019104765.1. NCBI lineage: Bacteria > Bacillati > Cyanobacteriota > Cyanophyceae > Synechococcales > Synechococcaceae > Synechococcus > Synechococcus sp. HK05. The sequence continues at coordinate 19,660 of NZ_JAHRXJ010000014.1, forward strand.
GGATCTCGGTCTCCTCGATGTCCTTGCCGAGCTCGTCCTTGTAGATGAAGGCGCGGTTCTTCACCAGGTCGACGATGCCGCTCAGTTCGCCTTCGGCGCCGATGGGCAGCTGGATCGGAGCAGCCTTGGCCTTGAGGCGATCCTTGATCTGACCGTGCACCTTGAGGAAGTCGGCGCCGGTGCGGTCCATCTTGTTGACGAACACCATGCGGGGAACGCTGTAGCGATCCGCTTGGCGCCAGACGGTTTCCGACTGGGGTTGCACACCACCCACGGCGCAGAACACCGCGATCACACCGTCGAGCACACGCATGGAGCGCTCCACCTCGATGGTGAAGTCCACGTGGCCCGGCGTATCAATGATGTTGATCCGGTGCTCTTTCCAGCTGGTGGAAATGGCGGCCGCGGTGATGGTGATGCCCCGCTCGCGCTCCTGGGCCATCCAGTCGGTCACGGCGGCGCCATCGTGCACCTCACCGATCTTGTGGACCACGCCTGAATAGAAGAGGATTCGTTCAGTTGTGGTGGTCTTACCGGCATCAATGTGTGCCGCAATACCAATATTTCGTACGCGTTCTAGGGGATAGGCGCGAGCCACGGGTTAGGTCTCCGGAAGGGGAATCGACAAAAAAGCGGGCGCCACTCTACAAGTCGGCCTCCGGCCGACCTGCGCGGGCGGCGATCAGTAGCGGTAGTGGGCGAAGGCCTTGTTGGCTTCGGCCATCTTGTGGGTCTCTTCGCGCTTGCGAACGGCGCTGCCGGCCTCGTTGGCCGCATCCATCAGTTCGCCAGCCAGCTTCTGAGCCATGCTGCGGCCATTGCGGGCACGGGAGAAGTTCACCAGCCAGCGAAGAGCCATGGCGGTGCCGCGCTCCTGACGCACTTCCATGGGCACCTGGTAAGTGGCACCACCCACGCGGCGGGCACGCACTTCCACCAGGGGAGTGGCGTTCTTGACGGCGGTCTCGAACACTTCCAGGGGGTCAGCGCCGGTGCGCTCGCCGATCAGCGTGAAGGCATCGGAAAGAATCCGCTGAGCGGTTGACTTCTTGCCGTGCTTCATCAGACGGGCCACGATCATGGTGGCCAGACGGCTGTTGAACTGCGGATCCGGAAGGATCGGACGCTTCTCGGCGGCGTTGCGGCGTGACATAGACCTGGGGAAAGGGAATCAGGAAACGACTACGGCTGACTGAAATCAGTCCTTGGGCGTCTTGGCGCCGTACTTGGAGCGCGACTGGCGGCGATCCTTCACACCAGCGGTATCCAGGGTGCCGCGAATGATGTGGTAGCGAACACCGGGCAGATCCTTCACACGACCGCCGCGGATCATCACCACGGAGTGCTCCTGAAGGTTGTGGCCGATGCCGGGGATGTAGGCCGTGACCTCGAAACCAGAGGTGAGACGCACACGAGCCACTTTGCGCAGTGCCGAGTTCGGCTTCTTCGGGGTGGAGGTGTACACGCGGGTGCACACACCACGGCGCTCGGGGCAGGCGCGCAGGGCAGGCGACTTGGTCTTGCGGGTAAGGCGCTGCCGCTCGCTGCGGATCAGCTGCTGAATCGTGGGCATCGAGGGCCGGTTACGGGAGGCCGGAAAATCCGACCATGGCGACAATCCGCCACCTTACTTTGTCGCCTGCACCCCCACCCCTGCCGGCTCCTCTGCGGGGCTGAAGGCGGCGCCACAGGCGCAAATGCGCAGCTCTCGGCCCGCCCGCACCAGAAAACCGCCGCCGCTGAGATCGCCGCGGTAGTCGAGTTCGAGGCTGCCCAGGCGCTCGCACTGATCGCCAGGGGCAAAGAGGGTGATGCCATCGGCACGGGCCACGGCAACCCCTGCCAGATGGCCAGGCCGGATCCGGATCACCCAGCGCTCACAGCTGCCGTCCACCAGATCGAGATGCATCATCCCGGGGGTGCCTGCCACGGCCGCCTGGCGCCCCAGTTCGGCGGCTGCCGCAGCAGTGAGGCGCAGGCTGTGGCCCTTGGGCATGGGTTGAAGGTTGGGGCAGTCGCCCCAGTGTGTCAGGGTTGCCGGGTTAGGGGCGCTCGGGGGTGCGGGCCTGCTCCAGCTTGGGCACCAGGCCTAGGCCGTTGTGCACAGCCGCTGCCACACCCCGGCCCTTCACGGTGTGCACATCCGCCAGCACCAGCCCTGTGGAACTGCCGCCATCGAGGTTGAGGGCATCCTTCAATCCCTCCTGCCGCATCAGCAGTGCTGTTTCCATCAGCGTTGGGCCGGGATTGTTCACCCCTTGCAGGGTGATCAGCCAGAGCTGGCGACCATCGCTGCCCACCACGGTGCGCGGGGCACCCTGGGCCATGAAGCCGGAGCTGAATCCTTCCGCGCTGCCGTTGAGCACCACCCGGCCGTTTTGCAGCAGCAATGGCCCGCCTCCCAGCACATTCGGCTGATCGCCCACCGCACTGCTGGCTCGGCTCTTCAGCGTGAGGGGCTCGCCTGTCTGCCATGGCACGTTCACACCGCCGCGCGCCACCAGCAACAGATCGCCATTGCGCAGCGGCACCCCGGGGCGCAGTTCCCCCAGTTCAAAGCGCTGCTGCACCACCCCCTGACGCACCAGCACGCCCATCTCGGTGCCTGTGATCGGTTGGTAACGGCTGCCCCAGTCGGCGGTGTAGCGGGCCAGGCCCTTCTGCACATAACCGCTGTTCACGCTGCTCACCGTCCAGCGTTGGCGGTTGCTGTCTTCGATCGTTTCCACCAGCATCAGCCGATCGAAGCGGGGGAGTTCGCCCGCCGTCCAGCCGGCGGCCCCGCGGTTCAGGATCGGGCCCGACAGCCAGCGCCCCTGCTCTCGCATCGCCCCCAGGGGCAGTCGGTTCACGCGATTGAAATAGCCACCGTTGATGGCGATCAGGGCCTGCTCCTGGCGGGCCAGTTGGCTGAGGCTGCTCAGGCCCTGCATGCCATCGCTGCGGTTCAGGGGCCGCAGCTCCAGGGGCACCTGGCGGGGATCGAGGCGCACGCTGTTGATCAGCACCTGGCGGGAGCCGATGCGGCCGATGCGCCGCTCCAGCTGCAAACCCTGCTTTTGCAGTGCCACCAGGCGTGGATCCCGCTCGGGAGCTGGTGTTGGGGTGGTGGCGATGCCCTGGCCGGCTGCTTGGGGCAGATCGAGCACCAGTCGCCAGGGGGTTCCCAGGCTGAGACGCTCCCCCTCGCGGGGCACCTGCACGCTCAACCAGCCCTGGCGCTGGTTTGGTTTGAGCCCCAGCTGCTTGAGCTGCTCCAACTGCGCCGCCGTGGCTTCCGCGCCGATCAGCAGCTGGCCATCGCCGCTGCGCACCAGTGCGGGAGCGCTGAGATCCAGCACCACCCGCTGGCCGCTGATGCTCGGCTTGCTGGTGCGAATCGCCTGCAAAGGCCGGCTGGGCAACTCCAGCTGCAGTTCACGCCCTTGGCGGCGCACCTTGACCCCTACGGCCTCCAGCAGGCTGCCGACGGGTACGGCCACCTCGTCGTCGAGGCTGCGTTGCTGGTCGGCGCTCAGCTTCAGCGTTTGCCCGAACCATTCGAGGGCCAGGCTGCCGCCCGCAGCGGCGCTGCGGCTTACCCCCAGCTGGCCTTCAAGCACTTCCAGCGGCAGCCAGAGCTCACCGGCATCGTCCAGCCAGAGGGCTTGCTGGCGCAGACCATTAATGCTGAGGCTTGTTCCCGAAACCCCTTGCCTGCCCGCAGGCTTCGCCTGGCGCTGCAGCGGCGCCTGGGGGGGCGGAGCCGGTAGGGGCGGCGGCGGTGTGAGAGGGATGCCGGGGAGTAGAGCCGCCAGCGCCGGCAGGGGGGGCATCCAACAGCGGCGGCAGGCCCAGCCACGCTAGCGAGCTCGTTTGGCTGCGCCCAGGGGATACCAGCTCTTAGGATCAGCAGTTCGCAGCGCGGCCCCAGGCCGGGCGAGCCACGGCCATGGCAGCGCTTGCGCGGTGGCAGGTTCGCTCTCGCGCTGGATCAATTCGCAACAGGTTGTCGCCGGGTTATGTCGCAGTTTTCTCGCCCCGAATGGCCCCATCGCGACAGCCCCGCCCCGGCGGCGGTGGCCGGCGAGAAGGATGCCTGCGGTGTGGGTTTTCTGGCCAGCCTGAAGGGGGAAGCCAGCCACTGGGTGCTGCGGCAGGCCCTGCGCGGTCTCGATTGCATGGAGCATCGGGGCGGCTGCGGCGGCGATGGCGATTCCGGCGATGGTGCGGGCGTGCTCTGCGGCATCCCATGGAGCTATCTCGATGCGGTGTGGCCTGAGGCCGCCGCGAGCAGCGGCCGCAGCCGCGGCCTGGGCATGTTGTTCCTGCCCGCAGACCCGGCCCGCCGCGACCAGGCCAAAGCCTTCTGCGATGAAGAGGCCGCCAAGCTCGGCCTCGCCAGCCTCGGTTGGCGTGCGGTGCCGGTGGATGCCTCGGTGCTCGGCCCCCTGGCTCGCGGCACCGCGCCGGTGATTGAGCAGTGGCTGCTCGGCGCGGCTGAGGCCGGCGATGCCCTCGAATCGCTGCTGTTCCGTCTGCGCCGCCGCTGCGGCGATCGGGCCCGGGCGGCTTGGGGCGCTGGCCCCAGCGAGCTGTATTTCGCGTCGCTGAGCAGCCGCACCGTTGTTTACAAGGGCATGGTGCGCTCGGAAGTGCTCTCGGCCTTCTACGGCGACCTGCGCGATGAACGCTTCGCCGTGAGCTTTGCGGTGTATCACCGCCGCTTCAGCACCAACACCCTGCCCCGCTGGCCCCTGGCCCAGCCGATGCGCTTGCTGGGGCACAACGGTGAGATCAACACTCTGCTGGGCAACCTCAACTGGGCCCGCGCTTCCGAGGCCGATCTCGATGCGGTGTGGGGTGAGGCCGCTTCCGATCTCAAGCCGGTGGTGAATCCGGCCTTCAGTGATTCCGCCAACCTCGACGCCACCCTGGAGCTGCTGGTGCGCAGCGGCCGGCCGATCACCGAGAGCCTGCTCACGCTGGTGCCTGAGGCTTTCCGCGATCAGCCCGAGCTGGCGGATAAGCCGGAGATCCAGGCGTTCTACGAATACTCGGCCTGCACCCAGGAACCCTGGGATGGCCCGGCCCTGCTGGTGTTCGCCGATGGCCGCAGCGTGGGCGCCACCCTGGACCGCAACGGCCTGCGCCCGGCTCGCTACTGCATCACCAACGACGGGTTCGTGGTGATGGGCTCAGAAACCGGCGTGGTGGAGCTCGAGGAGAGCCGCATCATCGAAAAGGGCCGCCTCGGCCCCGGCCAGATGCTGGCGGTGGATCTGGAGAACGGCCGCCTGCTGCACAACTGGGAGGTGAAGCAGGAGATCGCTTCGCGCCATCCCTACGGCCAGTGGCTGGCGGAACACCGCCGCGACCTTGGGGTTCAGCCCTGGGCCCAGGAGCGTCAGCTCGGCGATCTCGAGCTGCTGCAGCAGCAGACCGCCTTTGGCTTCACCGCTGAAGACTTTGATCTGGTGATCGAAGACATGGCGGGTGCCGGCAAGGAGCCCACCTACTGCATGGGCGACGACATCCCCCTGGCGGTGCTCTCCAATAAGCCCCACCTGCTCTACGACTACTTCAAACAGCGCTTCGCGCAGGTCACGAACCCGCCGATCGATCCGCTGCGCGAAAAGCTGGTGATGAGCCTGGAGATGCACCTGGGCAAGCGCGGCTCACCGCTGCAGCCCCAGGCATCCGCTGCCGCCGCACTGCATCTCGATAGCCCCATCCTCAACGAGGCCGAACTGGCGGCTGTGGCGCAGCAGGGCATTCCCTGCAGCACCCTCTCCACCCTGATGCCGATCACCGATGGCCCCGCTGGTTTGGCGGCGGCGGTCGAGCGGCTCAAGGCTGAAGCCGAGGCGGCCGTGCGCGGCGGCAGCCAGATCCTGGTGCTCAGCGACCGGGGCATCAACGCCACCACCACCTATATGCCGCCTCTGCTGGCGGTGGGTGCGGTGCACCACCACTTGCTCAACCTCGGCCTGCGTCTGCAGACCTCCCTGGTGGCCGACACAGCCCAGTGCTGGAGCACCCATCACGTGGCCTGTCTGATCGGCTTCGGTGCCAGCGCCGTGTGCCCCTGGCTCACCTGGGAAACGGCGCGCCACTGGCTGGCGCAGCCCAAGGTGCAAACCAACATCGAGCGCGGCAAGTTGCCCGCCCTCACCGTGGATCTGGTGCAAGCCAATGTGCGCAAGGCCCTGGAAGATGGCCTGCGCAAGATCCTGTCCAAGATCGGCATCTCGCTGCTGGCGAGCTATCACGGTGCTCAGATTTTCGAGGCGATCGGCATCGGCGCCGATTTGATCGAGCTGGCCTTCAAGGGCACCACCAGCCGGGTGGCTGGCCTCAGCCTCAGCGAGCTGGCCAGCGAAACCCTGAGCTTCCACGCCAAGGCCTTCCCGGAGCTCAACCGCACCAAGCTCGAGTTCATGGGCTTTGTGCAGTACCGCACCGGTGGCGAATACCACCTCAACAGCCCGGAGATGGCCAAGGCTCTCCATGCGGCTGTGGAGGCCGGCCCCGGCTACGACCACTTCTCCACCTACAAAACCCTGCTGGAGAACCGCCCGGTTACGGCGCTGCGCGATCTGCTGGAGCTCAAGCCCGCCCCGGCGGCGCTGCCGCTGGATCAGGTGGAAAGCGTGGAGAGCATCTGCGAGCGCTTCTGCACCGGTGGCATGAGCCTCGGCGCTCTCTCACGGGAAGCCCATGAGGTGCTGGCGATCGCGATGAACCGCATCGGCGGTAAGAGCAACAGCGGCGAAGGCGGCGAAGATCCGGCCCGCTTCCATGCCCTCCAGGATGTGGACGGCGAGGGGCGTTCCGCCACCCTGCCCACGATCAAAGGCCTGCGCAACGGCGACACCGCCTGCTCCGCGATCAAGCAGATCGCCTCGGGTCGCTTCGGCGTGACCCCCGAATACCTGCGCAGCGGCCGGCAGCTAGAGATCAAGGTGGCCCAGGGAGCCAAGCCCGGCGAAGGCGGTCAGCTGCCCGGTCCGAAGGTGGATCCCTACATCGCCTGGCTGCGCAACAGCAAGCCCGGCGTGGCGCTGATCTCACCGCCGCCCCACCACGACATCTATTCGATCGAGGATCTGGCGCAGCTGATCCACGACCTGCACCAGGTGCACCCCGCCGCCAAGGTGAGCGTGAAGCTGGTGGCCGAGATCGGCATCGGCACCATCGCTGCCGGTGTGGCCAAGGCCAACGCCGATGTGATTCAGATCTCCGGCCACGACGGCGGCACCGGCGCCTCACCGCTGAGCTCGATCAAGCACGCCGGCGGCCCCTGGGAGCTTGGCCTCACCGAGGTGCACCGCGCCCTGCTCGAAAACGGCCTGCGCGATCGTGTGCTGCTGCGCGCCGATGGCGGCCTCAAGACCGGCTGGGACGTGATCATCGCCGCCCTGCTCGGGGCTGAGGAATACGGCTTCGGTTCGATCGCGATGATCGCCGAGGGCTGCATCATGGCCCGCGTTTGCCACACCAATAACTGCCCGGTGGGCGTGGCCACCCAGAAGGAAGCCCTGCGCAAGCGCTTCACCGGCATCCCCGAGCACGTGGTGAACTTCTTCTTGTTTGTGGCTGAAGAGGTGCGTCAGCTTCTCAGCGTGCTCGGCGTGGCGCGCCTCGAGGATCTGATCGGCCGCACCGAGCTGCTGCAGCCCCGCGCCGTGCAGCTGGCCAAAACCAAAGCGATCGATCTCTCCTGCCTGCTCGACCCCATTCCCCAGGCCGCCGATCGCTCGTGGCTCCAGCACGACGCTGACGCCCATGGCAACGGCCCCATCCTCGAAGACCAACTGCTGGCGGATGCCGAGCTGATGGCCGCCCTCGAAGGCCATGGCCACGTGGCTCGCACCCTGCCGATCATCAACACCGATCGCAGCGTTTGCGCCCGCCTGGGCGGTGAGATCGCGGCGCGTCATGGCAACACCGGCTTCCAGGGTCAGCTCGACCTCACCTATGAGGGTGCCGCCGGCCAGAGCTTCGGGGCCTTCAACGTGCAGGGCATGAACGTGCGCCTGGTGGGTGAAGCCAACGACTACGTGGGCAAGGGCATCAATGGCGGCCGCATCACCGTGGTGCCTCCCTCCGGTGGCCGCGATCCCGGCAGTCAGGTGATCCTGGGCAACACCTGTCTCTACGGCGCCACCGGCGGCGAGCTGTTCGCCCTGGGCCGCGCTGGTGAGCGCTTCGCCGTGCGCAACAGCGGTGCCCGCACCGTGGTGGAAGGCGCCGGCGACCATTGCTGCGAATACATGACCGGTGGTGTGGTGGTAGTGCTGGGCAGCACCGGCCGCAACGTGGCCGCTGGCATGACCGGTGGCGTGGCCTTCCTGCTCGATGAGACGGGCGGCCTGAGCGAGCGGGTGAACCCCGAGATCGTGGCGATCTGCGAGCTCACCACCCCCGAGCAGGAAGCGCTGCTCAAGCCACTGCTGGAGGCCCATCTCGAGGCCACCGGCAGCAGCAAGGCTGCGGCGATCCTGGCTGATTGGAGCAGCTGGAAAGCGCGCTTCAAGCTGCTGGTCCCCCCCAGCGAAAAGGCCAACGTGGGTCTGGCTGAGCGCGAGGCGGTGGCGGCCTGATCGGTTAGCCGGCGCTTCGGTTCGGTTCACGCTCCCGCCGGTCGGTTCGCCCCACCGGCGGGTTCGGTTGGCCCGATCGGCCTGCCCGATTGGGCTGCATAGCTTGACTGCAATCGCAGCGGCAGCCATGCCTCCTGAATTTGCCCAACACATGCAGCAGCTCTTCGCCCGCCAGATGGCTGTGGCGTTTCTTGAGCACTGCGCTCAGCTGCAGGCTCCCGTGAGCCTGGTAAAAAGCCGCATCGATGAGCTCGCCGCGGGCCCTCTGGCCGTTGAGGCCTGCGCCCTGGAGGCGGAATTCCTGCTGGATCCCTAGCGCGGATACTGCGCCATCAGCCGCTGCACCTCGCCGGCGTGATAGCTGCTGCGAGTGAGCGGTGTGCTCACCACCTGCAGGAAGCCCAGCTCCTGTTCGCCATGGCTCCGGAACGCCTCAAATTGCTCCGGCGTCACGAAGCGATCCACCGGTAGATGTTTGGGCCCGGGTGAGAGGTATTGGCCGATGGTCACGATGTCGACCTGATGGCGGCGCAGATCGGCGAGCACCTCCAGCACCTCCGCATCGCTTTCCCCTAGACCCACCATCAGGCCTGATTTGCTGTAGGCCTTGGGCCAGCCCAGGCGCACCCGCTGCAGCAGCTCGAGCGAACGCTCGTAGATCCCCTGGGGCCGGGCTTTTTTGTAGAGCCGCGGCACGGTTTCGATGTTGTGGTTCAGCACATGGGGCGCCGCGTCCATCACCACGGCCAGGGCGTCCCAGTTGCCGCAGAAATCCGGGATCAGCAGCTCGATCGTGGTGAGCGGTGAGCGCTGCTTCACCTGCTCGATGCAGGCCACGAACTGGCTGGCACCGCCATCGGCCAAGTCGTCGCGGTTCACCGAGGTGATCACCACGTGCTTGAGCCCGAGGCGGGCCACGGCTTCACCCAGCCGCACCGGTTCCGTGGGATCGAGCTCGCGAACGCTCTTGTCGAAGTCGATGTCGCAGTAGGGGCAGGCGCGGGTGCAGCCCGGCCCCATGATCAAAAACGTGGCGGTGCCGCCGGCGAAGCACTCGCCGATGTTGGGGCAGCTGGCTTCCTGACACACCGTGTTGAGCTTGAGATCCAGCAGCAGATCGGCCACCTCGCCGATCCGCTCCCGCTGGGGAGCCTTCACACGCAGCCAGTCGGGTTTGAGCACAGCGCCACTTCCGCCCGCAGGCGCAGATCAGGTGCCAACTCTAGAAACTGGCCCCATCGCCCAAGGCTGCTGCGTGAAGTGGGTCAGAGCCTTTGCTGGAGGGCCATCTCCTACACTCCAGGCATCGGGATGTAGCGCAGCTTGGTAGCGCACTTCGTTCGGGACGAAGGGGCCGCAGGTTCGAATCCTGTCATCCCGACTTTCAGCTGAGCTCGGCGCCTGGATACCCCCTGGGGGTCACCATGCGACCGCCCTCCACGCGGCTGCTGCTGTTGCCGATCAGCACCAGGGTGAGCATGTCGATCTGCTCGATCGGCAGTGCCCCCAGGCTGTGTAACTGCACCGCTTCCTCGGGGCGGCCCAGTTGCCGTGCCACCACCACGGGCGTGGATGGCGGCCGTTGCGCCAGCAGCAGCTCCTGAGCCCGGCCGAGTTGCCAATCGCGCCCCTTGGAGCGCGGGTTGTAGAGCGCCACCACGAAGTCGCCCTCGGCCGCGGCCTTGAGGCGTTGCTCGATCACGGTCCAGGGGGTGAGCCGATCGCTGAGGCTCACGGTGCAGAAATCGTGCATCAGCGGAGCGCCGGCCCGGGCAGCCGCCAGTTGCAGGGCCGAGAGGCCTGGATGCACTTGAAAGGCTGGTCGATCGTGTTCGGCCAGGGCCATCCATTGCTCCAGGGCAAGCCCCGCCATGCCGTAGATGCCGCTATCCCCCGACGACACCAGGGCCACCGTGAGGCCCTGGCAGGCCAGCTCCAGAGCTTCGCGGCAGCGTTCCCGCTCCAAAGTGAGTTGGCCGTCGCTGCGCAGTTGGTCGGGCCGGCGCAGCGGCTCCAGCAGATCCAGATACAGGCCGTAGCCCACCCACACGCAGCTCTCCGCCAGGGCGGCTCGGGCATCGGGGGTGAGCAGCGCGAGATTGCCCGGCCCGCTGCCGATCAGGTGCAGGCAGCCCCGCTGGGGTGCCCACTGCTGGGCGGCCTGGGCGATGGCCGCCGTGGCGGCGCCTTGCTCATCGGTCGTGGCGCGCTCGATCCGTTTGGGGGTGCGCAGCTGGGCTCCCGGGCCGGCGGCCAGCAGCGCGGCCGCCTCCGCCACGCTGGCGGTGCCGAGCTCGGCCTCCACCACCGCGGAGGGATTCGGCACGGGCACGGCGCTCAAGGCGGTGCTGCTGAAGCAGCGCAGGGGCCAGCCGTGCTGTTCAGCCAGTTGCAGCAGGGCGGGTTCATCGGCTTTGCGATCGGCACTCGCGAGCCCGGCGATGGCTTCCAGCGCCAGCCCCTCAGCGGCGAGGCTCTGCTTCAGGCAGCGCTGCAGCAGCGAGAGGCTGGTGCCCCGCTCGCAGCCCATGCCAACCCACAGGGCAGGGGGGTGCCAGCGGCAGTGCGCACTGCGCTCCACCCCCACACTCAGGGGCATGCCTGCGCTGCGCTGGGGCGGCAGACCAGGCAGCTGCAACCAGCGTGGGTTGCCGCTCTGGTGCTCCAGGGCCACGGCGTCGCCGCGGGCGGCCGCTTTCATCAGCGCGTCCCAGTCGCCGGATCCGCGGCGCCAGCCCCAGCGTTGGCCAAAGGCATCGAGGGCCACGTGTTGCTGGCTGGCGCTGCTGCCCGTCAGCACCGCTTCGCCCCCCAGCAACGCCGCCACGCTTTGGGCCAGCGCTTCAGCCCCGGCGCCATGCCCTCCCAGCAGCGGAATCGCATACCGCCCCTGGGCGTCAGCCACCACCACGGCGGGGTCGCGTTCTTTGCCGTGCAGCAATGGTGCAATCAGCCGGGTGATCGCGCCGCAGGCGCCGATGGCCACAAAGGCCCGGCTGCGAGGCCATTCGCTCTCAAGCAGCCGCTGCAGGTCGCCGGGTTGCCAGGCATCGCCATCGGCGGGGCTGGCGATGCGGTCGATCAGGCCCCGCTCCAGCAGCTGACGCAACAGGGGAAGGGCTTGACTGTTGAGGGCAAAACCCCAGCTCAGGCGTTCACTCATCCACCCAGCTTCTCCCGCAGCCCGGCCAACGGGCCGCGCGGGGTGGGCTGTTGCAGCGACCCGTCGGCATTCACCTGGTCGCGGGCGGAGCCACTCAGGCTTGTTTGTGGCGCGATGCGCTCCGGCGCGGGAGCAGCTGCAGGCTCTTGGGTGACTGGTGTTGCCGGTGCCTGCTCGGGTTCAGGTTCGGGTTCTGGCTCGAGCTTCGGCTCCGGTTCTGGCTGTGATGTGGCGGGGGGGGTGTCGTCTGTTTGTGCGGGCGCTGGCGCCAGAGCAGGAGGCTCTGCTGCAGCTTCCGCTGGGGGAGCTTCGACCTGCTCAGCTGAGGGGGGAGTGGCCTCGGCTGGGGCTGCTGGGCCGGGTTGGGGTTCCGGCTCTGGCTCAAGTGCCGGCTCCGGCTCGGCGGGTGCCGCTGGCGTGACTTCAGGGGCGCGTGTGTCGCCGGCCAATAGGGCCAGATCGTTGGCCGAGAGGTTGGGGCGCAGCCAAGCGGGTTGGCTGCCTGAACCGATCACCACCTCGCGCACCACGCTGTTAAAGGGTGGATTCAGGGGATCGCCGCGGCCATCGAGCAACTCCAGTTGCACCGCATTGCTGCCGCGCTTGAAGCCCTTCAGCCACAGCGGGGTTTGGCGATCCACCAGGAAGCTGTCGCCGTTCACGCTGATGCGCAGGCGCCAGCGGGCATCGTCGTCGCGCAGGTTCTGCAGGGGGGCATCGATCAGCAGCCAATCGATCAGCACCGGCTCCATCGCCTGCGGCGCCTCCGGGCTAGCCGCAATCAGCTGGGGGCTGCCGCTGGCGGGCAGTTCGGCGGCATTGCGGGCCACGCGGTGGACCCGGATCTGGGCACTCGCGCCCGGGGCCTTCACCGCTTCTCCCCAGGGCCGGGCGGCATACACCGTCACGCGATGGCTTCCGGGCCTGAGATCCGGCATCGCCACAGCGGCTGCAGCGTCGCTGCTGGTGATCCGAATCGGTGCTTGATCATCGAGCTGCACCACGAGATGGGGCCCCAGTCCCAGCGGACTGGCATCGCTCAGGGGCCAGTCCCTCACCTCGAGCTTCAGGGTCCAAGGGCCAGCGGGCAGCAGGGCGTTGTCCTGTGGAGCCAGCACCCGCACCTGGGGCGCCCGCTCATTGAGCCGCTCACTGAGTTGTTGCACCGCTCGGGGGGGCGCCACTTCCTGCAGCGCACCTGAGGGGGCGCTGGCACTGAGGTTGCTTGGGCTTGCCGCTGATGCAGCCGGGCCGGCCTTGCTTCCGCAACCCCCGCTCACCAATGTGAGCACCACCAGCACCAGGGCTAAGAGCGCCCGCCGCGGTGCCGCCAGCATGGTGAATCCTCCCGTTGCTCGTTTTGAGCTTGTTCAGCACAGTCTGCAGCGTTGCGGACAACAAGCCGCTGCGCAAGTGGCGTTTGCTAACAAAAAGGGCCCTTTATTTGTTCGCCTCGGCCTACATCAAGTGCTGAAACACGCGTTTTTTCGCTGATGTTTTGCTTCCGCAAGAGCTCAGTCCCTGACTGGCCCGGCTCCGGATTGAACCTTTGTAACTGCCGGGCCAAAGGGCTCGGAATTCACTTTTATACTTCCGCCAGCGGTCCCCTTTCTGGGGCCCAAGCGCCAGTCATGAAAAGGGGTTTCGGCTTCGGCCTTGCCTCCCGTTCGTGTCGGCGCCCATAGGCGCACGCGGTTTTCCGCTGTGCCTGTGGCTCCACTGGTCCGTGGCCTCCGGCTTGCCGGTGCCCCTGGCCGGAAGGGTGGACCTCCACCTCGACCCCGTCCCTCGAGGAACGTCTCGATGACCATCAGCCCACCAGAGCGTGGGAAAACGGCGAAGGCCCAGGTCGACCGGGTGAACAACCCGGCCACCTTCGAACTGTTCGGCAAGCCCGGCCATTTCGATCGCAGCCTTGCCAAAGGTCCCAAAACCACCACGTGGGTTTGGAACCTCCACGCCAACGCTCACGACTTCGACAGCCACACCAGTGATCTCGAAGAGGTCAGCCGGAAGATCTTTTCGGCCCACTTCGGTCACCTGGCCGTCATCTTCATCTGGCTGAGCGGCGCCTTCTTCCACGGCGCGCGCTTCTCCAACTACTCCGGCTGGCTGGCCGACCCCACGCACGTGAAACCCAGTGCGCAGGTGGTTTGGCCCGTGTTCGGCCAGGAAATCCTTAATGGCGATGTGGGTGCCGGCTTCCACGGCATTCAGATCACCTCCGGCCTCTTCCATGTATGGCGGGCCTGGGGCATCACCAACGAAACGCAACTGATGGCGCTGGCTATTGGTGCTCTGGTGATGGCCGGCTTGATGCTCAATGCCGGCGTTTTCCACTACCACAAGGCAGCTCCCAAGCTCGAGTGGTTCCAGAACGTTGAGTCGATGCTCAACCACCATCTGGCCGGTCTGCTTGGTCTGGGCTCCCTCTCCTGGGCTGGACACCTGATTCATGTGTCCCTGCCCACCACCGCGCTGATGGATGCCATCGACGCCGGCAAGCCGCTGGCGCTCAACGGCAAGACCATCGCCACCTATGCAGACATCCCTCTGCCCCACGAGTTCCTGAATCAGGACCTCATCGCCCAGTTGTTCCCCGGTTTCGGTGCAGGCATCAATGCCTTCTTCACCGGCAACTGGGCCGCTTACAGCGATTTCCTCACCTTTAAAGGTGGTCTGAATCCTGTGACCGGCAGCCTGTGGATGAGCGACATCGCTCACCACCACCTGGCGATTGCGGTGCTGTTCATCGTGGCCGGTCACATGTACCGGACCAACTGGGGCATCGGTCACAGCATCAAGGAGATCCTCGAGGGCCAGAAGGGCGACCCCCTGCTGTTCCCCGCCTCCAACGGTCATGACGGTCTCTACGAGTTCATGACCACCAGCTGGCACGCCCAGCTGGCTGTGAACCTGGCTCTGCTGGGCTCGCTGAGCATCATCGTTGCTCAGCACATGTATGCGATGCCTCCGTATCCCTACATCGGCATCGACTACCCCACCCAGCTGTCGATCTTCACCCACCACACCTGGATCGGTGGTTTCCTGATCGTTGGTGCCGGCGCCCACGCCGCTATCGCGATGATCCGCGACTACGACCCCGCCAAGCACGTGGACAACGTGCTCGACCGGGTGCTCAAGGCGCGTGATGCCCTGATCTCACACCTCAACTGGGTGTGCATCTGGCTGGGCTTCCACAGCTTCGGCCTCTACATCCACAACGACACCATGCGTGCCCTGGGCCGTCCCCAGGACATGTTCAGCGACTCCGCCATTGCCCTGAAGCCCGTCTTCGCGCAGTGGATTCAGGGTCTGCACGCTGCTGCTGCCGGTAGCACCGCTCCCAACGCCCTCGCCGGCGTGAGCGAAGTGTTCAACGGCACCGTGGTTGCCGTGGGCGGCAAGGTGGCCGCCGGTCCGATCCCCCTGGGAACGGCCGACTTCATGGTCCACCACATTCACGCCTTCACGATTCACGTGACGGTGCTGATCCTGCTGAAGGGTGTTCTGTATGCCCGCAGCAGCCGCCTGGTTCCCGACAAGGCGAACCTCGGCTTCCGCTTCCCCTGCGACGGCCCCGGCCGTGGCGGTACCTGCCAGGTGTCGGCTTGGGACCACGTGTTCCTGGGCCTGTTCTGGATGTACAACTCCCTGTCAATCGTCATCTTCCACTTCTCCTGGAAGATGCAGAGCGACGTGTGGGGCACCGTCAACGCTGACGGAACCGTGTCTCACATCACCAACGGCAACTTCGCCAACAGCGCCATCACGATCAACGGCTGGCTGCGTGACTTCCTGTGGGCCCAGGCCGCACAGGTGATCAACAGCTATGGCTCCGCCACCAGTGCCTACGGTCTGATGTTCCTGGGTGCCCACTTCGTCTGGGCGTTCAGCCTGATGTTCCTGTTCAGTGGCCGCGGCTACTGGCAAGAGCTGATTGAGTCCATCGTGTGGGCTCACAACAAGCTGAAGGTTGCTCCCGCCATTCAGCCGCGGGCGCTCTCCATCACCCAGGGTCGTGCCGTCGGTGTTGCCCACTATCTGCTGGGCGGCATCGCGACCACCTGGTCGTTCTTCCTGGCCCGCATCATTGCGGTCGGCTGACCTCTCCTGACCTTTCCCAATGGCAACGAAATTTCCTTCGTTCAGCCAGGGCCTGGCACAGGACCCGACAACCCGTCGTATTTGGTACGGGATCGCCACGGCTCACGACTTCGAGAGCCATGACGGAATGACGGAGGAAAAGCTTTACCAAAAGCTTTTCTCCACTCACTTCGGTCACCTCGCGATCATCGGCCTCTGGGTTTCGGGCAACCTGTTCCACGTCGCCTGGCAGGGCAACTTCGAGCAGTGGGTCGCCGATCCTCTGCATGTCCGTCCCATCGCTCACGCGATCTGGGATCCCCACTTCGGCCAGGGCGCCATCACAGCCTTCACCCAGGCTGGCGCCTCCTCCCCGGTGAACATTGCGTACTCCGGCGTGTACCACTGGTGGTACACCATCGGCATGCGCACCAACGCCGAGCTGTATCAGGGTTCCATCTTCATGATGATCCTGTCGGCCTGGGCTCTGTTCGCTGGCTGGCTGCACCTGCAGCCCAAGTTCCGGCCCTCCCTGGCCTGGTTCAAGAACGCTGAATCCCGCCTGAACCACCACCTCGCGGTGCTGTTCGGCTTCAGCTCCATCGCTTGGGCCGGTCACCTCGTGCACGTGGCGATTCCTGAATCGCGCGGTCAGCACGTGGGTTGGGACAACTTCCTCAACGTGCTGCCTCACCCCGCCGGTCTGGCTCCGTTCTTCACCGGTAACTGGGGCGTTTACGCCGCGAACCCCGACACCGCCTATCAGGTGTTTGGTACTTCAGAAGGCGCAGGCACCGCGATCCTCACCTTCCTGGGTGGTTTCCACCCCCAGAGCGAGGCCCTCTGGCTCACCGACATTGCCCATCACCACCTGGCGATTGGCTGTCTGTTTGTGATTGCCGGCCACATGTACCGGACCAACTTCGGTATCGGCCACTCGATCCGCGAGATCCTCGAAGCCCACAACCCGCCCAAAGGCACCCCTGGTGACCTCGGCGCTGGCCACAAGGGTCTCTACGACACCATCAACAACTCGCTCCACTTCCAGCTCGGTCTGGCCCTGGCTTCCCTGGGCGTTGTGACCAGCCTGGTGGCGCAGCACATGTACTCGATGCCGTCCTACGCGTTCATCGCGAAGGACTACACGACACAAGCTGCCCTCTACACCCACCACCAGTACATCGCCATCTTCCTGATGTGCGGTGCCTTCGCTCACGGTGCGATCTTCTTCATCCGTGACTACGACCCCGAAGCCAACAAGGACAACGTCCTGGCTCGGATGCTCGAGCACAAAGAAGCGATCATCAGCCACCTGAGCTGGGTGTCCCTGTTCCTCGGTTTCCACACCCTGGGCCTCTACGTCCACAACGACGTGGTGGTTGCCTTCGGTACCCCCGAGAAGCAGATCCTGGTGGAGCCCGTGTTCGCCCAGTTCGTGCAGGCTGCCTCCGGTAAGGCCATGTACGGCTTCGATGTGCTCCTCTCCAATGGCGCTAGCGCCGCTAGCAATGCCAGCGCTGCCTACATGGGCGGTTGGATGGATGCCATCAACGATGGCGGCAACGATCTGTTCCTGCAGATCGGCCCTGGTGACTTCCTGGTGCACCACGCCATCGCTCTGGGTCTGCACACCACCACCTTGATCCTGGTGAAGGGTGCTCTGGATGCCCGTGGCTCCAAGCTGATGCCCGACAAGAAGGACTTCGGCTACTCCTTCCCCTGCGACGGCCCTGGCCGTGGTGGCACCTGCGACATCAGTGCCTGGGACGCCTTCTATCTGGCTGTCTTCTGGGCCCTGAACACCGTGGGCTGGCTCACCTTCTACTGGCACTGGAAGCACCTCGCCATCTGGCAGGGCAACGTGGCTCAGTTCAACGAATCCAGCACCTATCTGATGGGCTGGTTCCGCGACTACCTGTGGCTCAACTCCTCTCAGCTGATCAACGGTTACAACCCGTATGGCAGCAACAACCTCGCCGTCTGGGCCTGGATGTTCCTGTTCGGTCACCTGATCTGGGCCACCGGCTTCATGTTCCTGATCTCCTGGCGCGGTTACTGGCAGGAACTGATCGAGACCATCGTCTGGGCTCACCAGCGCACTCCGCTCGCCAACCTGGTGGGCTGGCGCGACAAGCCCGTGGCTCTCTCGATCGTTCAGGCCCGTGTGGTTGGTCTGGCTCACTTCACCGTGGGCTACTTCGTGACCTACGCCGCCTTCCTGATCGCCTCCACATCCGGCAAGTTCGGTTGATCCCAAGCGGCTGCTTGCAGCCGCTTTCTCTCACCTCTTGCCCCCTTCGAGGGACGACTGCAGCCTCCGGCCTCGGCCGGGGGCTTTTTCGTGTGGTGTTGCCCCCTGTTGTCCCTCAGCCGTCGCTAGGCCTGCCGGCCAGCAGCCAGGCGGCAGCGCCCAGCGCCAGCCAGGGCACCAGTTTCAGCTCGAGCAGATCACTGCTCGCCTGTACAGCTGGCTCGAGCAGCCAATGGTTGAGCCCCAGTAGCGCTGCGATTAGCAGAATCAGGGCTGTCATCGGGGTCCGCCTTGGTTGATCAGCCCTGGCGGCATCACAGCACCGGCCCGTAGCAGTTTCCAGCCACCTTCCGGCAGCCACTCGATCACGGTGCTGCCTTGCCCAGAGGGTGCGGGCCAGGGCACAGGGCCCAGCTGAGCCACCTCCGGAAAGCGTTCAGCGGCTTCGTGGTGATCGAGGCAGGCCGGCTCGCCCGAGCGGTTAGCGCTGGTAGTAGCCAGCGGACCGCTTAGGGCGAGCAGCTCCAGGGCAGCTGCGCACGCCGGCAGCCGTAAGCCGAGGGTGGAGCCGCCTGGGTTGAGCTGCTCCAGCCAGGCGCCCTGCGCCGGCAGCACCAGGGTGAGGGCCCCTGGCCAGTAGCGCTCGGCCATGCTCTGCCAGGCCGGTTCGATCGGGCGTTCGAGGCAGTGGAGCAGTGCTTCGGCCGTTGCCGCCATCAGGATCACGGGCTTGTGGCGTGGCCGCTGCTTGAGCTCCCAGAGCAGGTTGGCTGCTTCCGGCCGGCTGGCCAGGGCTGGCAGGGTGTCGGTTGGAAAGATGGCGGCCTTGCCGTCCTGGAGCCTTGCGGCAAGCGCGCTGGGGCTGCAGCTCAGGCTGGGCATGGCGGTGTGACGTGTTGGTTCAGGGTGTAGCGCCTGGGCGGCGGCCGCTGGCGAACCGCCAGATGCCTTCGAGATCGCGGTGCGCCTGCACCTGCTCCAGCCCAGCCGCCCTCAGCAGGGCAAGAACGGCGCTGCTTTGATCGTGGTGGTGCTCCAGCAGCAGCCAACCGCCCGGGGCGAGATGGCTGGCGGCACCCGCTGCGATCGCGCGGATCGCTTCGAGACCATCCCCACCACCATCGAGAGCCAGGGCGGGCTCGTGATCACGCACGCAGGCCTCGAGGTTTTGCCACACCGCCGTGGGGATGTACGGCGGATTCGAGATCACGAGATCCAGCCGACCAGCCATGTCGGCCAGGGGGGCCCACCAGCTGCCCTGGCGCAACTCCACGCGCTCAAGCAGCTGGTAGCGGCTGAGATTGCGCTGCGCCAGCGCCAAGGCTTCACGGGATTGATCCACCGCCACTCCGCGGCTGCCTGGCCAGCTGCGGCCTAGGCCCACCGCCAGGCAACCCGAGCCCGTGCCCAGGTCGGCCCAGCGCAGGCTGGGGCGTTGGTCTGTGCTCCAGACGCCCCCGCTACTGCCGAGCTGTTGCTCGGCCAGCTCGATCAGCAGTTCGGTTTCCTGGCGGGGGATCAGCGCGCCTGGCCTTACCTCCAGCTCCAGATCCCGCCAAGGGCAGCGTCCCACCAGGTATTGCAGCGGTACGCCGCTGCTCAGGTGTTGCTGCCAGAGCGCCTCCAGCCGCTGCAGTGGCGCCTCCAGCTCCACCGGCTGCTCTGGATACAGGCGCAGTTGCTGGAGCGTTTGCCAGCGGATGCCGCCTCCGAGGTCTAAAAGCCAATCGAGATGGCTGGCTTCGCCGCCGGCCTCCAGTTGCCGGCGCCGCCACTGCAAAACTTCAGCTGCGGCAACCGTGTTGGCCATCCACTAACCCTAGGCAGGGCTGCGTTCAGCAGGGCCGCCACCACAGCCCCGGTTCACTGCGCAGCACCCCCGCCAGCTCGAGCCGCAGGAGCCGTTCACTGATCACCCCGGGGGCCAGTCGAAGGCGATCACACAGCTGATCCAGGGAGGCCCCAGCACCAAGGGCGGCCAACAGGGCTGCCTCCCGCTGCAGCAAGGGTGCATCCGCTGCCGCAACGCTGTTGCTGCGGGTTGGCCTAAGTGGCCCTGCGCCGAGGCTGGTGGTGAGATCGGTGGGGTTCAGCAATGGCGTGGCGCCTTGCGTGAGCCAGCGGTTGCTGCCGGCGGCGCTGATGCGGCCTGCGTCAGCGGGCACCACCCAGATCGGCATGCCCAGCTCCCAGGCCAGCTCAGCGGAGTGCAGTGCTCCGCTGTTGGCGGGGCATTCCACCAGCACCAGCGCCTGTGCGAGCCCTACCTGCAGCCGATTGCGCAGGGCGAAATGGCCGGCGCGGCCCGGGGTGTCCTCCGGCAACTCGCTCACGAGTAAGCCCTGCTCCGCCACGGTGGCCTGGAGCTGACCGTGATGACGGGGATAAACGCGGTTGAGTGGTGTGCCCAGCACCCCCACGGGGCAGCCTCCCGCTTCCAGGCAGCCCTGGTGGGCGGCTGCATCGATGCCCTCCGCCAGGCCGCTCACCACCGGCCAGCCGGCTTCGGCCAGAGCTCGCCCGATCAGCCGAGCCATGGTGAGGCCATGGCGGGAGGGGCGGCGGGTGCCCACCACGGCCACCGCCTGGCTTGGGCCCAGGGCAGCCCACCGCGACCCTTGGCCTCGCCAGAACAGCTGCAGCGGAGGCCGCTCCAGCTGCAGTAGGGCTTCTGGGTAGGTGAGATCGGAGGGGAGCAGGCAAGCGGACTTCCTCCAGCGCTGCCGCTGCTCCGCGCTCGGTGGCGCACTGATGGGGGCCGGTCCGTGGCTGCTGCGGTAGTGCTCCAGTGCCTCGAGCTCCCGCTGGTGCAGGCGTGTATGGCCGCTGAGCCCATGGATCAGGTCGGTTGCGCTGGCCCCCCAGGCCACCTCGAGGCTGCCAAACATCCCCTCGAGCCGCTCCAGCCGCTGCCAGCCGATGCCAGGGCAGCCCGCCCAGAGCATCTGCCACAGGCGTTCGCGTTCAACACGGGGATCGTGCCCCCGGTTCTGTCGCCGGTGCGCCCGGCGCTCTAGGTGTTTCGGGGAGGCCTTGAGGCCCTTCCCGGCCGCAGCAAACGGGGCCCGTAGCAGCTCTCCCATGCACCCACTCCCGCCAGTACGCCAGTACTATAGCGAGAGTGGTGGGTCTCAGGTTGGGCCGCTCTCCAGCCGCTTGAGGGCTTGGTTTAGGGCTGGAGGCAGCCGGCGCATCAGCTTGCGCTGGGCTGGCCCAGCGGAGAGATCCACCAGCACCAGCTCCACCGCGGCCTCGGCGGCCACGCTGCCATCGGCCTTGAGGAAGGCGCTGCGCCAGGGCAGCTTCACCCCTTGGCGCGGCAGCACCCAACTGCTCACGCACACCTCCTCGCCATGGAGCAGGGCCTGGCGGTATTGGATCGAGAGGCTCACCACCGGCAATTCCAGCCCCTCGGCCGAGAGATCGGCGTAGGCCAGTCCGGCGGCGCTGAGGGCTTCCACGCGGGCTTCCTCCAGCCAGCTCAGATAGGCCCCGTGCCACATCACCCCGGCGTGGTCGGTGTGTTGTGGCAGCACGCGCCGAATCAGGCGCCAGGGATGCGGTTGTTGTTGCTCCGTCACGGTGTTCGCTGCGCTTGGTCCGCGGTGGCGGATCAGCCATAGGCTGCCCGAGCGCGTTGCAACGGCTGTGTTCCGCAACCTTCTGATCGCCGATTCCGGCAAGGGCCACGTTGAAGAGATGGTGCGCATGCTGCGCGACATCCCAGCCGTGAAGCAGGCGCGCATCAACCTGCTTCACGTGGTATCAGAGCAGGCGGGTGAGAACTACGCCGAGCACTCGCAGAAGGCGGCCGGCATCGTGGCCGAAGCGGTGCAGCGCCTCGGGCTGAACCCCGCTGAGGTGAACACGATCATTCGCCAGGGCGACACCAAGCAGACCGTGCTCAAGGTGGCCGATGAGCTCGATGCCGACCTGATCGTGATGGGCTCCCGGGGCTTGGGGCGCCTGCAGTCGATCTTGAGCAACAGCGCTAGCCAGTACGTGTTTCAGCTGTCCACGCGGCCGATGCTGCTGGTGCGCGACGACCTCTACGTGCGCCATATCAACCGCGTGATGGTGGCGGTTGATGGCACCGGCGTGGGCGATGACGCCCTGCGCCTGGCCTGTGAGCTCGTGCGCGATACCCCTGGCGCCAGCCTCACCGGCATCCACATCAGCCGGCAAGACATCACCCCCTCCCGCGGCGGCAAATCTCCGGCCGACGAGCTGCTCGAGAAAGCCGTGCAGCGGGCTCGCGGCTATGGGGTGGAGATGAAGGCCATCCACCGCACCGGCGATATCGGTCGTGGGGTGTGTGACGCGGCGGCGGATGACAAATCGGATTTGCTGGTGATTGCGTCGCAGGATCGGCGCCCCCTGGTGGCGCGCGGTTTGGTGGATATCGATCGCCTGCTCGGCTCATCGGTGAGTGATTACATCCGGGTGCATGCACCGGCGCCGGTGCTGTTGGTGCGTGAGCCGGAAGGCCGCCGCTGAACGGCCACGGCCCTGAGGCCCCAGCGGTCAGGTCATGCCCTGGCCGCAAAAATCCCCGGAGCGGCCATCAGCTGCTCCGGGGATTCGTTGGATGAGGGCTTTCGCTCGGGGAGTGCCTGTTTGTTGCTGTGGGTCGGCCAGGGGCCGAATCAAAGGGCCGAAGGGCCAAGACGCGTTCCGGTGATCAACCCTGGCGGCTGCTGGTCTGGATGTACAGAACCAGCAGGAACACGGTTGGAACCAGCACGAACATCAGACTGGCGACAAAGCCGAGATCGTTGGTTTCCATTGCAAGAGCCTTCAGCGCGATGACGGTATCACCGCTGCACGGCGCCGATCAGGCCTCTTCATCGCTCGTAGTGGTTTGGCCGGAGGCCTCCTCGTCTTCGTCGCTCTCCTGCACCGGCCAGGCCGTTGGACCGGCCGGTAGGGGCTCGGCCTTGGCTTGATTCACCTTTTGATCGAGATCGCCTAGGCCGGTCTGCGGCTTGGTGAGCACCAGCACCGATTGATTCACCAGGGTTTGGCAGGCCAGGCGCCAGGTTTGCGGCCGGCGGCGCAGCTTTTGCTCTTCCACCGCAGTGCGGCCGCTGAGGCTGCCGGGGCTGCTTTCGCCCACCACATCCACAAAACAGGTGATGCATTGGCCGCAGCCGCCGCAATTGCCCAGCTGGCCCTTCAGGCCATAGAGGGCAATGCCCTCGCGCAGGGCCACCTCCCGCAGGTTCTCACCCGGGTAGCACTCCACGTCGCGACCTTCGCGAACAAACCGAATCACGGGCATGGCAATCCCTGGGCAACCGCAGCATTCTGAGGCCGAGGGTTGCGTTTTGTAACCGCCCGCTGGGGCGCAAGCCGCTGTGAGCGGCCTGCTCGTCATCACGGCACGTTTCAGCTGTGCTGCGATCGAATCAGTGGGCCACGCGAACCCCTTACCATCGCCAGCACGGATCAAGTGTCTGCTGGTTTCGACTGGTTGGGCTTGATCGTGTTGCCAACCGCCTACCGGTTCACCGGTGCGGGCGGCTGATTGTTTCCCCGGACCTAACCCCCATGGGATTGCCCTGGTATCGGGTGCACACGGTCGTGATCAACGACCCGGGCCGTCTGTTGGCCGTGCACCTCATGCACACCGCTCTGGTCGCCGGCTGGGCCGGCTCCATGGCGCTTTATGAGCTGGCCATCTTCGATCCCTCCGACCCGGTGCTCAACCCGATGTGGCGCCAGGGCATGTTCGTGATGCCGTTCATGGCCCGTCTGGGCGTGACCGGCAGCTGGGGCGGCTGGAGCATCACCGGTGAAACCGGTGTTGACCCCGGCTTCTGGAGCTTCGAAGGTGTGGCAGCTGCTCACATCATTCTCAGCGGCCTGCTCTTCCTGGCCGCCATCTGGCACTGGACCTACTGGGATCTGGAGATCTGGCAGGACCCTCGCACCGGCGAGCCCGCCCTCGACCTCCCCAAGATCTTCGGGATCCACCTGCTGCTCGCTGGTCTGGCCTGCTTCGGCTTCGGCGCCTTCCACCTCACCGGTGTGTTCGGCCCAGGTATGTGGGTGTCAGACCCCTACGGGATCACCGGACACCTCGAGCCTGTTCAGCCTTCCTGGGGCCCTGAAGGGTTTAACCCCTTCAACCCGGGCGGCATCGTGGCTCACCACATCGCTGCAGGCATCGTCGGCATCATCGCCGGCATCTTCCACATCACCACCCGCCCGCCGGAGCGCCTCTACAAGGCTCTGCGCATGGGCAACATCGAAACGGTGCTCTCCAGCGCCATCGCTGCGGTGTTCTTCGCTGCCTTCGTGGTGGCCGGCACCATGTGGTACGGCGCAGCGGCCACCCCGGTTGAGCTGTTCGGCCCCACCCGCTACCAGTGGGATCAGGGCTACTTCAAGACGGAAATCAACCGCCGCGTGCAGACGGCGCTCGACAACGGTGCCACCAAGGAACAGGCCTACGCCTCCATCCCTGAGAAGCTCGCCTTCTACGACTACGTGGGTAACAGCCCTGCCAAGGGCGGCCTGTTCCGCGTGGGCCCGATGGTGAACGGTGATGGCCTGCCCACCGGTTGGCTGGGTCACATCGCCTTCACCGATAAGGATGGTCGCGATCTGGAAGTGCGTCGTCTGCCCAACTTCTTCGAGAACTTCCCTGTGGTTCTGGAAGACAACCAGGGCATCGTGCGCGCTGACATCCCCTTCCGCCGCGCTGAAGCGAAGTACTCCTTCGAGCAGACCGGCGTGACCGCCACCGTGTACGGCGGCGCCCTCAACGGTCAGACCTTCACCGATCCCGCTGATGTGAAGCGCCTGGCCCGCAAGGCTCAGCTGGGTGAAGCGTTCGAATTCGATCGCGAGACTTATCACTCCGACGGCACCTTCCGCAGCTCACCCCGCGGCTGGTTCACCTTCGGCCACGCCTGCTTCGCGCTGCTGTTCTTCTTCGGCCACATCTGGCACGGTGCTCGCACCCTGTACCGCGATGTGTTCGCCGGTATCGACCCCGATCTGGGCGAACAGGTGGAGTTCGGTCTGTTCCAGAAGCTGGGCGACCGTTCCACCCGCCGTCTGCCGGAGGGCTACGTGCCCCCTGCCGGCACCACCCTCAGCTGATCGCTAGGAGGTTCATCCATGGAAAGCTTCGCTTACATCCTGATCCTGGCGCTCGGGATTTCCACCCTGTTCTTCGCCATCGCCTTCCGCGATCCCCCGAAGATCGGCAAGTGATCATCAGCCGCTTAGGCCCCACCAACCCCTGCTCCGGCAGGGGTTTTTTGTTGCTTGGGCCCCGTGTGGGCGGCCAGTCTCACGCTGTGGCGATGCTTTGCGCCGATCACAGATCAAAACCCCAGGCGGCAACTCCCTTCTCAATTGGACGAAGACTGTCTACACTTGCTTCACATTTCCGGCGGACTTTCGGGCCATGCAGTGCCCTTCGTGCCAGCACACCGACAGCCGCGTTCTGGAATCGCGTTCCGCTGATTCCGGCCGCAGTGTGCGCCGCCGCCGTGAATGTCTGCACTGCGAGTTTCGTTTCACCACCTATGAACGGGTGGAAACGGTGCCGATCACCGTGGTGAAGCGCAATGGCAGCCGTGAAGCCTTCAATCGCAACAAGCTGCTGCACGGATTGCTGCGGGCTTGTGAAAAAACCGGCCTGGAGCCCAGCCGCCTCGAATCCGTGGTGGATGAGCTGGAGCTGCAGCTGCAGGGCCGCAGTGGCCGCGAGGTGAGCAGCGGTGATATCGGGGAACTGGTGCTGGTGCAACTGGCTGAGATGAGCGATGTCGCCTATGTGCGCTTCGCTTCGGTGTACCGCCAGTTCCAGAGCGTGGGTGATTTCGTGGCCACCCTCGAGGGGCTCCAAGGCGCTTCAGCCCGGCGCAGCAGCGCCAAGCGCCTGGCAGCCGTGGGCTGAGAGCCCTGTGCTGCGGTTTGTATAGTGTGAGATTCCTCTGCGCCCGTTGGCGGGCGGCGACAGAGGCTCTCTCGTACTGCCCCAGGCAGGCCGCCGACTCTCCATGACCGTGACCCCTTCCGATCTCACCACCAGCGAGCAGGAGCTCGCCGTGGATCAGGACTTCGCCGCTGAAGCGGCTGCCGATCTCGAGCTCGGCATTCCGGAAGAGGTGCCCAGTGCCGACGACTCCAGCAGCCGCAACGCCGGCCGCGATCTCGATGGTGTGGGCTTCACCCTGGATGAGTTCGCGTCGCTGCTGAGCAAGTACGACTACAACTTCAAGCCTGGCGACGTGGTGAAGGGCACCGTGTTCGCCATCGAGCCCAAGGGCTCCATGATCGACATCGGCGCGAAGACCGCCGCCTTCATGCCCATGCAGGAGGTGTCGATCAACCGGGTGGAGAGCATCAGCGATGTGCTCGAGCCCGGGGAAGAGCGCGAGTTCTTCATCCTCAGCGAAGAAAACGAAGACGGTCAGCTCACCCTTTCGATCCGCCGGATTGAGTACCAGCGTGCCTGGGAGCGGGTGCGTCAGCTGCAGAAGGAAGACGCCACCATCTACAGCGAAGTGTTTGCCACCAACCGCGGTGGTGCCCTCGTGCGGGTGGAAGGTCTGCGCGGCTTCATCCCCGGCAGCCACATCAGCACCCGCAAGCCCAAGGAAGAGCTCGTTGCCGACTTCCTTCCCCTCAAGTTCCTCGAGGTGGATGAAGAGCGCAACCGCCTGGTGCTCAGCCATCGCCGCGCTCTGGTGGAGCGCAAGATGAACCGCCTCGAGGTGGGCGAAGTGGTGATCGGTACCGTTCGCGGCATCAAGCCCTACGGCGCCTTCATCGACATCGGGGGTGTGAGCGGCCTGCTGCACATCTCTGAGATCAGCCACGAGCACATCGAGACACCGCACACGGTGCTCAACGTGAATGATCAGATGAAGGTGATGATCATCGACCTCGACGCCGAGCGCGGTCGCATCTCCCTCTCCACCAAGGCCCTCGAGCCCGAACCCGGCGACATGCTCACCGATCCCCAGAAGGTGTTCGAAAAGGCCGAGGAGATGGCTGCCCGCTACAAGCAAATGCTGCTCGAGCAAGCCGAAGACAACGAGCCCATGGGCGTCACCCTCGACTGATCACGCCATGGTGTGCCTGCACTTACGCGGCACAGCCCTGGGTTCTGTGGATGCGGTGCTGTTCGACAAGGACGGCACCCTCAGCATCAGCGAGCCTCAGCTCCTCACCCTGGCTTCGGCCAGGGTTTTTCTTTGCCTGGAGCTGGCTGCCCCGGCCTTGCCCGCTGCTGTGTTGCCTGATCTTCAGCACCTGCTGGAGCGGGCCTACGGCCTCAGCCCTGCCGCAATCTGCCCAGCCGGAATCACGGCCGTGGCCAGCCGCGATCACAACCTGATCGCCACGGCTACGGCCCTCGTGCAGGTGGGGATGGGCTGGCCGGAGGCCCTCGCCCTCAGCGAAAGCGTGTTTGCCCTGGCGGATCAGCAGGATGCGCGTCGCAGTCAGGGTTCCGGGGGGCATACCAGCACCACCACCGAGGGGTTGCGCCCCTGGCTCCAGCAGCTGCAGGCCGCCGGCGTGGTGTGCGCGGTGATCAGCAACGACGACATGGCCGGCATTAAGCACTTTCTCGCCAGCCATGGCTTGGACCCCTTTTTTGCTGGCCTGTGGAGTGCCGAACACCGGCCTCGAAAGCCCGATCCCGCTGCCGTGCATGGCTTGTGCGAGCAGCTGGGGGTGGCGGCGTCGCGCTGCGCCCTGATCGGCGATGCCAACAGCGATCTACGCATGGCTGTGGCGGCTGGGATCCCCCATCAGTTGGCTCTTGGCTACACCGCCGCCTGGAGCAGCCCGCCGCCGCTGGCTGAACCCCATCCGCGCATCCATCACTGGACGGAGCTCAGCCTGACCGGCTCCTAGGGTGGTGAGCTATTTGCCATCCAGCTGAGCGAATGAGCAGCACCGCCGGGGCGCCGTCGCGCTACGTGTTCACCTCGGAATCGGTGACCGAGGGTCACCCCGACAAGATCTGTGATCAGGTGAGCGATGCGGTGCTGGATGCGCTGCTCGCCCAGGATCCCGCCTCGCGCGTGGCCTGCGAAACCGTGGTGAACACCGGCCTTTGCCTGATCACCGGCGAGGTGACCACCACGGCTCGGGTTGATTTCAACACCCTGGTGCGGGGTGTGATCCAGCAGATCGGTTACAGCGGCGCCCGCGCCGGTGGCTTCGATTCCAACAGCTGCGCGGTGCTGGTGGCACTGGATCAGCAGTCGCCCGATATCGCTCAGGGTGTGGATGAGGCCGACGACCACGCCGGCGATCCCCTCGATCTGGTGGGTGCCGGCGATCAGGGGATCATGTTTGGCTATGCCTGCGATGAAACGCCAGAGCTGATGCCGCTGCCGATCAGCCTGGCTCACCGCCTGGCTCGGCGTTTGGCGGAAGTGCGCCACAACGGCACCTTGGGTTACCTGCTCCCTGACGGCAAAACCCAGGTGAGCGTGGTGTACGAAAACGATCAGCCCGTGGCGATCGACACCATCTTGATCTCCACCCAGCACACCGCGGAGATTGACGGGATCTCTGAAGAGAAAGCCCTGCGTGAGCGCATCGCTGCCGATTTGTGGAGCCATGTGGTAGAGCCCGCCACCTCCGATCTCAGCCTCAAGCCCTCGAAAGAGAGCACCCGCTTTCTGGTGAACCCCACGGGCAAATTTGTGGTGGGTGGTCCCCAGGGCGATGCCGGCCTCACTGGTCGCAAGATCATCGTCGACACCTATGGCGGCTATGCCCGCCATGGCGGTGGCGCCTTCTCCGGCAAGGACCCCACCAAGGTGGACCGCTCCGCTGCTTATGCCGCCCGTTATGTGGCCAAGGCCCTGGTGGCCGCCGGTCTGGCGCGCAAGGCTGAAGTGCAGCTCAGCTACGCCATCGGCGTGGCCAAGCCGGTGAGCATCCTGGTGGAGAGCTTCGGCACCGGTGCCATCAGCAACGCCGACCTCACGGCCCTAGTGCAGGAGCACTTCGATCTGCGCCCCGGCGCCATCATCGAAACCTTCGGCCTGCGGGAACTGCCCCAACAGCGCGGCGGCCGCTTTTATCAAGACGTGGCCGCCTACGGCCACTTCGGCCGCAGCGACCTCAACCTCCCCTGGGAGGACGTGGCCACCATCGTCGCCAGCTTGAAACAGGCCACTGCCAGCCGCGTTGCCGCCTGAACGCCTGGGCCTGGGCGTTGACCTGGGCACTAGTGGCTTAAGGCTGGCGCTGGTGAACCCAGCTGGCCAGCTGGTGGCGGAGCACCAATCGCCCTATCCCGCCCCCTTTGCTGATCCCCTGGGGTGGCGGGAGGGCCTGCAGGCGCTGTGCCTGGAGCTCCCTTCCGATCTGCGCGGTGCGGTGGTGGCCATCGCTGTGGATGGCACCTCCGGCACGCTGCTGCTCTGCCGCCCCGACGGCAGCCTGGGCCCCAGCCCCCTGGATCAGGCCCTGACGTATCACCTGGCTTGCCCGGAGCAGGTTGAGGCGGCTGCGGCGCTGGTGGGCCCCGCCGGCACAGGCGTGCCCGCCGCCAGCGCCAGCGGCAGCCTGGCCCGCGCCCTGCGCCTGCTCGCCCAAGCACCGGAGCCCGGCCCCTGGCTGCTGCGCCATCAGGCCGATTGGCTGTTGGGTTGGCTCCTGGGCGATTGGCGTTGGGGCGAAGAAGGCAATAACCTGCGCCTGGGCTGGGATCAGCAGCGGGGCCGCTGGTGGGGGCGGATCGCCGAGCAGCCCTGGAGTAGCGCGTTGCCTGAGATCTGCCGATCGGGCCAGCTCCTGGGGCCCATCGGTGCTGCGGCCGCCTGTGCCTTGGGCCTGCCGCCAGAGTGCGCGGTGGTGGCCGGTAGCACCGATGCCAGTGCGGCGGTGCTGGCGGCTGATCTGCAACCGGGCGATGGTGTGGCAGTGCTCGGCACCACGCTGGTGCTCAAGCAATTCAGTGATCAGCCCCTGGAGGGGCCTGGGATCAGCTGCCAGCGGGTGTTAGGCCGCTGGTTGGTGGGCGGGGCCTCCAACGCTGGCGCCGGTGTGTTGCGCCGCTTTTTTACCGATGCCCAGTTGGTGGAGCTCAGCCGCCAGATCGATCCGCGCCGCAGCAGCGGGCTGGCACTGCGGCCCCTGCCGCGCCCCGGGGAACGCTTCCCGGTGGATGACCCCCGGCTCGAGCCCGTGCTCGAGCCCAGGCCGGTGAGTGATGCGCTCTACCTGCATGGGTTGCTGGAGGGCCTAGCGGCCATCGAGCGGGCCGGTTGGCAGCGGCTCGAGCAGTTGGGGGCGCCGGCGGTGCAGCGGGTGATCAGCCTCGGCGGCGGTGCCCGCAATCCCCAGTGGCGGGCCCTGCGCCAGCGCCTGCTGCAGCGCCCGGTGCTCAATCGCCCCCAGTGCACGGCGGCGCTGGGTATGGCCAGACTGGCGCTCTCCGCTCTGCCCGCTCCATGAACACCCGCCTGCGTGATTGGTTGGCCATGGGGCTGTTTGTGGTGCTGGCCGGCTACGTGAGCTTTTCGGGCGTGCGCTTGGCCTGGCTGCTTTGGCAGCGCTTCGGCGTGGCCTGAGCCCCCAGAATCGGGCGCATTAGTCACCCCGCTGCCCATGGCCGCCGATCCCCTCACCAGCGCCGTTAGCGATCGCATCTGCAAGCACATGAACGACGACCACGCCGAAGCGGTGCTGGCTTACGCGCGCCATTACGGCGGTGTTGCTGCCCCGCAGCAGGCGCGCATGCTGGCTGTGCGGCCTGAAGCGATGGAGCTGGAGGTGGATGGGGAGCGCCTGGCTGTGGCCTTTGATCACACCCTCAGCGACAGCGAAGACGCCCACCGCACCCTGGTGGCGATGCTGCGGGCGATGCCCCAGGCCTGAACCAGCGCCGGCGGGGAATGCTCCCTGTAATCGCATCGCCGCTGGATGGGCTTCCATTTCTGGCAGCACGCCCTGGATCTGATCAGCACAGCCCCCTGCCGCAGCTGCGGTGGTGCCTGTGAGCCGGCCAGCCCCAGCCCCCTTTGCGGGCGGTGCCTGGATGCACTGGCCCTGCCGGAAGGCGGGCTCCAGGGGGATCAGCCCCTGCTGTGGTGTGCCCTGGCCCCCTATGCCGCTGAGCTGCGCGGCTTGCTGCTGCGCCAGCGGCCCAAACCGGATCGGGCTGTGGTGAGCCTGTTGGCCGCGCGGTTGCATCACTGTTGCGCCTCGGTGCTGCCGGGCGCCTGGTTGGTGCCGCTACCCAGCTGGAAGCGCTCCGGCAATCCGTTGCCAGCGCTGGTGGCCCTGGCCTTGGCCGAGGCCAGCGGCGGCAGGGCGGCGCTGGCGCCAGCGCAGCTGCTGTGGCGAAGCCGCCCCACCCTGGGGCAGCACCACTTGGGCCGCAGCCTTCGCGCCCGCAATCTGCGCGACGCCTTTGGCGCAGCTCCGGCCGGCGCTGGCCTGAACCGGCCCCTTTGGCTGGTGGACGACATCCTCACCACGGGGGCGACGGCCTGTAGCGCCGCCCACGCGCTGCAGGCCGCTGGGCATGCGGTGCAGGGCCTGCTGGCCCTGGCGCGAACACCGGCGAGCGCCCCTCGGTGATCTACTATCCGCAGGTCGCCACGGCGACGGGCCGGGATAGCTCAGTTGGTAGAGCAGGCGATTGAAAATCGCCGTGTCCCCAGTTCAAATCTGGGTCCTGGCATTGCAAAGCATGAGGCATCCACGCCTCATTGAGCCGATGCCCATTTCGATTCCGGACAAGCCGGGCCAGCTGTTCGACAACGCCGACAGCTTCGCGATGGTGTTCGATGCTGCTTGGCGCAAGCTCCTGGGGAGCCCTGAGGCGGCCGTGATGAGCAACGACGACAAGAAGCGCGTGGCGCTTGAGGCCTGCGCTGATCACCCCTTCATGCTCAGCAATCCCGCCATGGCGGATCAGGTGGCTGATTTCCGCATCCGTCTGCTGGGGCTCTGAGCGGTTCCCCATAGGATCCGGCCCATTCCCCGCCATCAGCGATGTCCAGCCCCCTTGCTCGTCTGCTGCGCCAGCTGAGCGCTGGTTTCAGCAATCAGCAGCAGGCCTTCGACAATCCCCCCCTCTACGCTCACATCCTGGTGAAATTCCGGCCGCTGCCGCAGCTGGAACCGGGGTCGCTGCTGCTCGATCAGTCGTACGCCATCAATCCGGCTGCCCCTTACCGCCTGCGGGTGTTGCGGGCGGAGCAGCGCGGTTCGGAGCTGATCATCACCAACCAGGCCATTGCCGATGAGCAGCGCTTCTGGGGCGCCGTTGATGACGCCGGTAAGCGGGCTCAGATCCGTGCGGCCGACCTCAAGCCCCTGGAGGGTTGCGCCTATGTGGTGCGCGAAACCGCTGATGGCTTCATCGGTGAGGTGGAGCCGGGCTGCCGCTGCATGGTGGAGCGCAAGGGGGCGCTCTCCTATCTGGTGAGCAGCTTTGAACTCAGTGGCCGCGGCATGCGCACCATCGATCGTGGCCACGATCCGGCCACCCATGAGCAGCTGTGGGGATCGCTGGCGGGGCCGTTTGAATTCGAGCGCACCGACGATTACAGCCACGAATTACCGGCTGATTGGCTGACGGCCTGAGGAGCGGCGAGGTAAAGCTGTGTAAGGGGCTGTGAGGTTTAGCGGCGCACCATCGATAGCTTCGCCGCTGGTTTTCTCTCCCGCTATGGCCCTCCCGCTGCTGGCCACCAAGCCGATCACCCAGAACGCACGGGTGAACAACTTCTGCATCGGCACGGATGAAGCGCCGCGCACCCAAGTGGATGTGGATGAGCAGATCGAGCGTGCCTATCGCCAGATCTTTTTCCACGCGTTCAAGGTGGATCGCGAGCCGATGCTCGAGATGCAGTTCCGCAATGGCGATCTCACGGCCCGTGATTTCGTGCGCGGTTTGCTGCTCTCCCGCAAATTCCGCGATGGCTTCTACCGCTGCAACAGCAACTACCGGGTGGTGGAGCAGATCGTGGGCCGTGTGCTCGGCCGCGAGGTGCATGGGGATCAAGAGCGCATCGCTTGGTCGATCGTGATTGCCAATCAGGGGCTGGAAGGCTTCGTGGATACCCTGCTGAACTCCCAGGAGTATCTCGAGGCCTTCGGCTTGGAAACCGTGCCCTATCAACGCTCCCGCGTGTTGGCCGGCCATGCCAAGCCGCAGCTGCCCTTCAATCAGCAAGCGCCTCGTTACAACGCCTACTGGCGTGATGCCAGCGCTCGCCGCGCCCCGGCCAACCCCTTCGGCGGTGGCGGTGCCCAGTTCAGCGGCGGTCAGATGTCGGCGGCTTGGGTGGGCGGCCAACCTCCGAAATTGGCGCAAACCATCTGGCTGGCCCTCGCCGCCATCGGTGGCCTGGAGGTGCTGCGGGTGCTGCTCACCTCGGCCGGCGCCATGCTCGGCACCGGCT
This sequence comes from Synechococcus sp. HK05, assembly GCF_019104765.1. NCBI lineage: Bacteria > Bacillati > Cyanobacteriota > Cyanophyceae > Synechococcales > Synechococcaceae > Synechococcus > Synechococcus sp. HK05. The sequence continues at coordinate 53,152 of NZ_JAHRXJ010000014.1, forward strand.
CTGCCGGTTGAGCCTCAGGCGCTCAGTTCATCCATGAAGGGCTGTTCCTCGTCCTCCTCGGGGAAGGGGTTCAGCTCCAGTTCAGGTTCGTTGAAGCCAGCGTCTTGAGCGCTGGCTTCTGGTTGGGGCCTCTGCAGCGGATGCACGCTGGCGCGCTGGGGTGCGCTTTGCTCGGTGAGCAGATCCTCCAGCCGCGCAATCCGCTCCTCGGTGGCGGTGAGCAAGTCGGCTGAATCGTGGCTGAGGGTGTTGCTTTGCAGGTGCTGCAATCCCTCCAGTTGTCCCTCCAGAGCGCTCAGCCGCTCCTCCAGTTCCAACAGGCGCAGGGTGAGGGTTTCACTCACCAGGCTGAGGGCCTGCATCTGTTCGCTGAGCCGCAGTTGCAACGCTCCAGCACTGAGGGATGCACTCGCTGACATGCCTTGGGCCGAAAAGGATCTGGCCGGATGGTACCGATGCTGGCCCAAGCTGCCAGGCCTGCGTTTTGTAACGATTCTGAAAGCGTCCTGAGGATGTCATTCGGCACCCATAGGATCCGGCTCTGGCGCCAACTGTGCTGGCAGCCGATTCGGTGCGTCTTCTCCCCCAGGCACGCCCTCCCAAGCAAGCCGTCCAAGCCCGCTTCCCGTAGCCCCATGACCCTCGCCAACGCTGCCTATCTGGGCATCGAGCGTTACGCCAACAATCGCGTCAATGAGAACTGGATGACCGGTTCCGCCGACGACAAGGCTGCGCTCATCCGTGCCGTGTACCAGCAGGTGCTCGGTAATCAATATGTGATGTCCAGCGAGCGGCTGGAGGGCCCTGAGTCGCTGTTCAAGCGCGGCTACCTGAGCGTGCGTGAGTTTGTGCGCCAGGTGGCCAAGAGCGGTCTCTACCGCAAGAAGTTCTTCGAGAGCACCAACCCCTACCGCTTCATCGAGCTCAACTTCAAGCACCTGCTCGGCCGCGCTCCCCAGAACAAGGCGGAGATGCTGCACCACTTCACGATCCTGCAGGAGCAGGGCTTCGACGCCGAGATCGACTCCTACCTCGACAGCGCTGAGTATCAAGAGCGCTTTGGTGAGGAGGGTGTTCCTTACCTGCACGGCTGGAACTACTCCACCGGGCAGCAGGGTCTGCAGTTCTCCTACATGCTGCAGCTGGCTCGCGGTGCTGCCGCTTCTGTGAAAGGCGACATCACCAAGAATCAGTCGCGTCTCAACCCCTCCGTGCACGCGGAGATGCCGGTGCCGGTGGTGAGCCCCAACGCCAAGGGCAATGTGTTCCGCAAGGTGGCCACCGATGGCGTGACCCGCCAGGGCGTGGGTTCCGGCGAAGAGGGCCGCACCTTCCGCGTGGAGATCACCGGTTTCAATAACTACCGCCTGCACAAGCGCAGCAACCGCGTGCGCTTCATCCCCTTCAACAAGCTGCTCGAGTATCAGCAGCAGATCCACCGCGAAGGCGGCCGGATCGCCAGCATCACGCCGGTCAACTGATCGGTTCCTTCGCTCCCTGTTACCCCGTAGCTCCGATGAAGGTTTCTGCAGGCAACCGCGGCACCAGCTTCAGCAACGATCGCCAGGTGTCTTTGACCGTGACCGGTCTGGCCAACAACGACTACTCCCGCACCGCGGATGTGGTGATGAACGTGCCCTATACCCGCATGAACGAGACCATGCGTCTCGTGCAGCGCATGGGCGGCAAAATCACCGCTGTGAACGTGACGGGTGGCATCGACGCCGAGTGATCCAGCTTCATCGAGCGTCTCCCTGGCGGAATCGCTCGAAGGCTGGTCTCCCGAATCCCCCTCCAAAGAGGGGGATTTTTTTGTGCGCTCCGGCGGAGTGTGCCGTCGGCGTGGTCACGGTGGCGGCGGCTCGTGCCGGCTGGCGGCGCTGCAGGCCGGCTTCAGCGGGTCTTCTCATCTGGCAAAAAGCCTGCGGTACAGCGGCTTTGCCTCTTGGAATGACCGTTTGTTAAGCGCTGCTGATGTGGGTGATCAGCTTGTCCAACAATGGCCAGGCCAAGCGATGAGGCGGTTTCGGCCAGCTCCTCGGTTTGGCCCCTCATCCCCCTCCCCGACTCACGTCGAGAACAGGAGCTCTTCAATGTTCGACGCCTTCACCAAGGTCGTTGCCCAGGCTGATGCCCGCGGCGAATTCCTGAACGCTGGTCAAATTGATGCTCTCTCCGCCATGGTGGCCGAGAGCAACAA